>JANLVQ010000342.1:0-2065 GCA_031364085.1 Chitinophagaceae bacterium | reverse complement strand
CGTAAGCATTGTAAAACTAAATGCAGCCACCAACTTATAACACACGCTAAATTCAATTTGGGCATTAGTATAATGCATTTTCAAATAAAGTCCCTGCGGGAAAGACAATTATTTTTTCTTTGCAAATGGCTAAAAAGCAGTTAGCTTTGTCAGTAATATTTCGGTAGACATTGTTTCAAAACCCAAACTGAAATAAACCGCGAAAACGTTATGGGCAAGGCTAAAAGACGAAACACGTCATAATACGCTGAGTCCAACAATAACGTTTGACAAATGCAAGACATAAACCAATTAATCCTTGGGGACAATTTAGAAATTTTAAAAAATATGGACAGCGAAACGGTAGACCTAATCTACTTAGACCCGCCGTTTTTTAGTAACAGAACTTACGAAGTAATTTGGGGTGACACCGGAGAAGTAAGAAGTTTTGAAGACCGCTTTAGTGGCGGCATAGACCACTATATTGCTTGGTTGAAAGAGCGAGTAGAAGAAATGTATAGAATACTTTCACCAACAGGTTCTATATTACTACATTGTGACAGTCATGCTAATACATATATACGGACAGAAATTTTAGATAAGATTTTCGGATATACAAATTTCAGAGGTGAAATTATTTGGCAAAGAAAAAAAGCACAAGGCGATGCAAAAAACCGCCTCGCAACTTTCCATGATACAATTTGGTATTATTCTAAATCAAATAATTTTACTTATAATCCTCAATATATTGCCCACACAGATGAATACAAAGATGGCTTTTATAAATTCGATGATGGAGATGGAAAAGGTTTATATCGTTTAAATGATATGTCAGCCCCTGCTGGCGGTGGAATGTCCGCCATAAATAAGAAGACTGGAAAACCAAATGGGTGGTATGAATATAAAGGCTTTCAGCCACCAGAGAAAGGCTGGCGTTATTCATTAGAAACAATGAAAAGACTTGATGATGAACAAGTAATTTATTATCCGCAAAATAAAGATGGCAGCTTAGATTATACAAAAAGGCTTTATATGAAACGCTATCTAAACGAGCAAAAAGGTACATTACTAGGCAACATTTGGACGGACATAAATAATGTTCAGGCTCAATCAGAAGAAAGAATTGGTTACCCAACACAAAAACCTGAAAAGCTTTTAAATCGTATTATTACCATGTGTTCCAAGGAAACAGATTTAGTTCTTGACCCTTTTGTTGGTGGTGGCACAACCATATCAGTAGCCGATAAAATAAACAGAAAATGGATAGGAATTGATCAATCTGTTCAAGCAGTTAAAGTAACTGAGTTTCGTTTAAATCAACAACAAGATTTATTTAGCAAACCTTTTATTGTTCAACTACATAAATACGATTATGACACACTTCGTTATAAAGATGCTTTTGAATTTGAAAACTTTATTGTTACCGCCTACGGCGGTAGACCAAATACTAAACAACGTGGTGATTTGGGACTTGATGGAAAAACTCTTGATAATATTGCAATTCAAGTAAAACGTTCTGATAATATTGGACGAAATGTAATTGACAATTTTCATTCAGCAATACAACGTTACGACAAAAAATTATATGAAAAGAATAAAACAGAAATGAATCCTGTCGGCTTCATTATTGCATTTTCTTTCGGTAAAGGGGCTATAGAAGAAGCCGCACGTTTGAAAAATAAAGACAATGTAATTATTAAATTAGTAACAGTCGAAGAAGTTATTCCTATTGCTAAAAAACCTACGTTAACTGTAAACATAGTAGATAAAGACAAAGATAAAAAAGGACTACGTGAAATTGAATTTACTGCAAAAGCAATTTCAGAAGCCGGCATAGAATTTTTTTCTTGGGATTTTGATTTTAAAGACAATAAATTTAAAGCGGAAATTTTACTTGATAAAATAGGTACTCAAACAATGAAATTTAAAGCAGGGCTTCATCAAATCGCTGTAAAGGTTGTAGACAACGATGGACTTGAAAACATTGAAGTAATTAAACTAAAAGTAAATGGTATACTTGAAAGACAATAAACTCTTACCTTTATAAAAAAAACAGAACCAACAAAAAGCCCTAGCGGGCTTTTTG
>JANLVQ010000332.1:0-13424 GCA_031364085.1 Chitinophagaceae bacterium | reverse complement strand
TTCTTTTATTTCTTGAATTGATGTGTTGATATCTACTGCTTCAATTTCAGTTCGTGGAACCAAACACTCCCGAATTTTAATGGTGGGCAATCCCATAGCGTTTTTCAACAACTCTTTACTGTGTTCGGGATTATCTTCACTTTGATCCATATTTTTTTGGTTGATGAAATATTCCAAATCAATATGTGTAAAAGCTTCAGTTTTATTTTTTATATTAATGTTAAATAAATATTTCAAAATCCATTCTGCAGCATCTACAAAAAATGAAGCCAATGGTTGAAAAAGTTTATAAAAGAAATTAGCAACCGATGAAAACAACACTAATAAAGAACCGTTCTTAGCCTTAAAAATTGCTTTGGGTATAAACTCTCCAAAAACTAAAACTACAAAGGTTGAAATAATAGCATCAATGGTTAGTTTTAAAATTGGGTTTTGAATATTAAAAGGATGCCAAATAGATTTATGCAATAAATCACTAAATAACATTCCATAAGCTACTAAAAAAATATTTACACCAACTAAACAGCTTCCAATAAATTGGGCTGGTTGCTCCATAAACTTGCCTAAAATAATACCGCTTTTCTTTCCTTGCTTTTTCTTTAATTCAATACTTAATCTATTTACACTTACAAAAGCAATTTCAATGCCCGAAAAAAAGCCAATAAAAAGTAAAGAAATACAAATGAAACCTAATGTATATAACTCTGACATGAACACAAAAATAAGTAAATGTATCTACCCAATATGCTAAATCAAATACGTTTATGCTTTTCTTTGTAGCTATGCTGCTTATTCTGCTTAAAACATTAACAATTATAATTGCTTCGGCATATGGTTTTCTATTAAGTTATTATAGAGAATGGTTTTTAAAAGTTGCACATTTCAATAGTACAGAAAAACATCAAGCACAAACATCATTTTCCATAATTATTCCTGCAAGAAATGAAGAAAAAAATATTGAAAAATGTTTGCAATCCATCATCAACCAAACGTATCCTAAACATCTTTTTGAAATAATTGTAATTGATGATCATTCAACCGATAAAACTTCATTAGTTGTTGAGTCTTTTCAGTCAAAAAATCAAAACATTCATTTACTAAAACTCAAAGATGATTTAGCCGGAAAAATAATAAACGCCTACAAAAAAAAAGCCATAGAGCTTGCCATAAATAAAGCCAAAGGCGATTGGATTATTACAACAGATGCCGATTGTTTATTACACCAAGATTGGCTAAAATTATACGATGAATTTATTATAACCAATGATGTAGTTTTTGTTGCTGCCCCTGTAATGTTTACAAAAACCAAAACTATTTTATCTCTTTTTCAGTTTATAGATTTTATGGCTTTACAAGCAACAACAGCTGCTGCAGTGGCTGCTGGGTTTCATAGCATGTGCAATGGAGCAAATTTGGCTTACAATAAAAAAGTGTTTGTTGAAGTTGGAGGATTTAGAGGCATAGATAATATTGCCAGTGGAGATGATATGTTGTTAATGAATAAGATCAAAAAAAGATACCCATTAAAAATTGGTTACTTATATCATAAAAATGCAATTGTAATAACAGCACCTATGCCAACCTGGAAATCTTTTATTAACCAAAGAATTCGTTGGGCAAGTAAAGTAGATACATATAAAGATAAAACTCTGTTGCCTACATTATTGTTGATTTATTTATTTAATTTATCAATAATAATTTGGTTTACTGCAAGTATGTTTAATTCTAATCTATGGCTTTTTACAGTAGTCTTATTGGCAATTAAAATTTTAGTAGATTGGAGATTTTTAAAAACGGGATTTCAATTTTTTGGTAAAGTAGGGTTAATAAATTTTGTACTATTACAGCCCTTGCATATTTTGTATATCATAATTGCAGGATGGTTAGGAAAATTTGGATCTTATTCTTGGAAAGGGAGAAAGGTAAAATAGCCACCGAGAATCTATTCCTTCATAAATCATCATTCCCCAATGTGCCCAAATTTAAAAGGGTAAAAGCAATACTTTTTTCATATCTATAACTTTCACTTTCATAAAAATTTTATTCTACCGAGTTTAATTTTTTAATTTGTTAATAATATTACAAACCATTCTTTAAAAGCTTCATAAACATTTATGAAATAATAAAGCAATTATTTTTGATGATTAATTTAATAATGAAAAAAACAATTTACGCTGTTGTATTAACTTTTATTAGCATAAGCTCATTTGCTCAAACCGTTGATGAAATAATTGCTAATCATGTTGCTGCAAATGGAGGACAAGAAAAATTATCTACAATTAATACCTTACAATACACTTCTACTATGAAGTTGAATATGATGGGTATGCAAATAGATGTAAGTAGTATAAACATTATTGAGAATAATAAGTTGTTTAGAAAAAATATTAGTGGAGTAATGGGTATGAAAGGGTCTTATACATTGGTTACAGATACGGCTGGTTATATTTCTATTCCTTCTGTGCAAGGCTATGGAGATTTTCCTGGTATTGATGGGGGCATTACAAAAATGGATAATGACAAATTTTCAATTGCCAAACAAAAATTGAATGTTCTTGAAGAGTTTTCAGCTTTGATAAACTATAAAGAAAAAGGTTTTGCAGCCGAGCTATTAGGAAAATCAAAAATTGACAAAGTAGAATGTTTTAAAATAAAATTAATTGCTACAGATGGTGAAGCCTCTTTATTTTTTATAGATGCTACTACTTATTTATTAAAACAAATTGAAGTTTCGGGGAAACAAATTTCATCAATTTTAGGAATAAGAGGTGGTCCAATGGGCGATATGATGGGTGGCAGAATGGATAAGCAAAAAATGAATTTACTATATCAATCTTATACAGACACTGGAGGAATTAAATTTCCATCAAAACTTATCATTCAACTGGGAGCTTCTGATATTGAAATTGAAAATAGTAGTATAGAAATTAACGAACCTGTAAATAAAAAATGGTATATGGTTAATTAGTACCTACGATAAACTCAAATAACTGAACTGGCCAAAATAAACCTTTTATAAAGGCCACCAACCATTCTGTATGGTTTTGCATTTGGTTTATAGTAGATACTACAGAAAATATTATATAAAGAGTAAACCAGCTTATTGTATTTTGTAAAACTGAGTTTTTGGTAATAAGGGTATAATTTTTTTTCATAAATAACGGAATTGATATTAATTAACTCATTGTACCTAATTAATTTTGTACAAAAGTGTACAAGTTTGGTATTAAAATTCATAGATTGGTTTTTACTTCAATAGTTTAAAATAAGTGTTAATTTTATATAAATTCTGTTAGTATTAATGAAAAAAAGGGCATGTATATTGGTTTCTTTTGGTTTGTGTTTTACCTTTTGTAATGCTCAAACAGATTATAGTAAATTAAATAATTGGGCAGCACATCCATTAAAAAAAGACCCTTCAGATAGCATTCCAAAATCTATTTTAAAAGATTACAAAGCAGATACTTTAGTAGATATTTTCTTTATTCATCCTACAACATATACAGACCCTTTAAAGCCATTAGGATTAAATGCAGATGTTAACGATGAGGCCTTAAATATTAGAACAAATAACAGCACCATCTTGTATCAGGCATCTGTTTTTAATGCTGCAGGCAATGTTTATGCACCAAGATATATACAAGCACATTACAATAACTATTTCCCAAAAACTTCAATTGACACAGTTAATGCAATTCAAGCTTTTGAACTAGCGTATCAAGATATAAAAGCATCTTTTGAATATTATTTAAACAACCTTAATAATGGAAAACCTTTTGTTATTGCTGCACATAGTCAGGGTACTACACATGCAAAAAGATTAATAAAAGAATTCATAGATGGTAAACCACTGCAAGAAAAATTAGTAGTAGCTTATTTAGTTGGCATGCCAGTGAAGTGGAATGAATTTTCAAATATTAATGCTTGTAAAACGCCCTCAGAAATTGGATGTTTTTGTAGCTGGAGAACGTTCAAAGAAAACTACAAACCCGAATATGTTTTCATTGAAAAAGATAGTATGGTGGTTACTAATCCTATTACTTGGAACGTTGATAAACCCTTTGCAGCTAGGCAAGAAAATTTTGGAACTATTTTAAAAAATTTTAATAAAGTAAAAAAGTCGATTGTAGGGGCCGAAGTGGTAAACAATGTGTTGTGGTGTAAGAAACCCAAATTTTTTGGCAATATTTTTCTAACCACAAAAAATTATCATATAGCCGATTATAATTTTTATTATTTGAGTATTAGAAACAATGTTCAGGAGAGAATAAAGGCTTATTTAAATAACCAAATCAGCAATTAATTTTATTTACCCTATTTAAATGGCGGCCAGCTTCAAATGCTGTTTGCATAAAAACATTAATCATATCTATTGCTAACTCTAAACTTACAAAACGTGATGGAATACAAATAATATTAGCATTATTATGCTGTCGAACTAATTTGGCAACTTCTTTATCCCAACACAAACCTGCTCTAATTCCCTGATGTTTATTTGCAGTAATGGCTACACCATTTGCACTGC
Organism: Chitinophagaceae bacterium; assembly: GCA_031364085.1. Classification (GTDB taxonomy): domain Bacteria; phylum Bacteroidota; class Bacteroidia; order Chitinophagales; family Chitinophagaceae; genus CAIVPM01. The sequence goes on along the minus strand of JANLVQ010000332.1, from coordinate 8,899 downwards.
CACAAAGTAAAACTCCAAAAGCTGCTTCATTTTTTTCAACCTTATGGGCAACAGGATGTGCAAAATCTGGATAGTCAACCGAAGCCAAGCTATTTGTACCAAAATCTTCAACTATATAATTGCTTTTTTTAAGCCAATCGATTATTTGTGTTTTATATTCAAAACCTGCATGATCTGACCCAATCGCTATGGGTAATAATATATTAAAACTTGTTGCTTGCATATACTAAAGATAAACTAATTTATAAAACACAGAAAAAATATTTGATGGATGAATCATATAATTTTTTTATTGTACTATTGTCGGCATAGCAATTGAAATTTTAAATGAAAAAAATCCCAATCTTTATAGTAATAATTTTGGTTTTTAGTGCCTGTAAAAATGAAAATAAAAATGTAGTAAAAAACGACAATTATGGTATTGAAGAAGGAGTAAATGAAAAAATTGCCAATAACAGCAACCTATTAGTTCTTGGCGAAACCATACATGATTTTACAGCTATTGATAAAAATGGGAAAAACATTCAACTTTCTAAACTTTATAAAAAAAACAAACTCGTGTTATTAAATTTTTGGTCGAGCCGATGTATTCCTTGCAGAAAAGAAAATCCAAATCTGGTAAATTTGTATCAGCAATATCATTCTAAAGGATTTGAAATTGTTAGTGTAAGTGTTGATGAGGATAAAAAAAATTGGATGAATGCAATTGAACAAGATAAATTATCTTGGATTCAAATTTGTGATTTTAATTCTTGGTCAGGAGTAATACCAAAACAATTTAATATAACCGAAACACCTACCATGTTTTTAATAAATCAAGAAGGCAGTATTGTAGATATAAACTTGAAAGGCGAGGCTTTGCAAGCAAAACTAAAAACAACATTTAATTAAAACGCGTATGAGAAAACTTAGTGCTTTAGCCGATTCTTTAGTTGGCAGCGAAATAGTTCGTTTAGGAAATGCTATTAGCGAAAGGGTAAAAAATGGAGAGCATATTTATAACTATACTATAGGAGACTTTAACCCAAAAATATTTCCAATTCCAACTGAGTTAGAAAACTTTATTATTCAAGCGTATAAAGAACATCACACAAATTATCCTGCAGCAAATGGAGTGTTAGAATTACGCGAGTCTATTAGTTATTTTGTTAAAAAAAGACTGGATATAGGATATAATGTTGATGAAATTCAAGTTGCATCTGGTGGCAGACCACTAATTTATGCTGCATTTAAAACTGTTGTTGATGATAATGATAAAGTAATTTATGCAGCACCAAGTTGGAATAATAATCATTACACCCATCTTACTAATGGCAAACATTGTGTAATTAATTGCTATGCCGAAAATAATTTTATGCCCACTGCTGCAGCTATTGCAGATCATATTGAAGGTGCAACACTATTGTGCTTGTGTACACCTCAAAACCCAACAGGTACAGTATTAGATAAAGACGAATTAACAGCAATCTGCGATTTAGTTTTAGCAGAAAATAAAAGCAGAGGAGACCAGGAAAAAAAATTATATGTAATGTTCGATCAAATGTATTGGACTTTAACCTATGGTTCAACAGTACATTATAACCCCGTTTCACTTCGTTCAGAAATGAAAGAGTTTACCATTTTTATAGATGGTATTTCAAAATCATTTTCAGCAACTGGTGTACGTGTTGGCTGGACTATGGCACCTATTGAAATAATTAATAAAATGAGGGCATTATTAAGTCATTTAGGAGCATGGGCACCTATGGCAGAGCAAAAAGCAGTTGCACAATATTTATTGAATGATGATGATATTGATAATTATTTTTTAGGCTTTAAAGCTGCTATTGAAAACAGATTGCATAAAATTTATAATGGCATAATTAATTTAAAAAACAAGGGATATAGTGTTGATGCCATTGATCCACAGGCGGCTATTTATTTAACCATTAAAATAGATTTAGTAGGTAAAACAACCAGCACTGGAAAGCTATTAGAAAAACAAGCCGATGTAACAGAATATTTATTGAGCGAAGCCAAATTGGCTATTGTACCATTCACTGCTTTTGGTGCCGATGCAACCAGTGCATGGTACAGGCTAAGTGTAGGCGTTGTTAAATTAGATGATATTGAAAAAGTATTGCAACTATTAGAAGCTGCATTAGAAAAGTTGAAGTAGAACTTCAAGATTTGACAACTTTTTAAAAAATTGTCAAATCTTTCTTTATAAAACTTGAAATGAAGCTTGTGATTACCACTTACCTTTTACTTCATCTTCTTGTACCAAATTATCATCATTAGTTTCTTTTAAACTTAAATTGTACCAATCTATTTTTCTAGAATAAAACATCACTAATCCTAAGATGATGAAAATACCAATACTTCCTATTAGTAAAGCAAAATCTTGTAGTTGAATAATGATGAAGATAAAGGTATATAGAAGGAATAAAATACAAGTTAATAAAATAGCCAGTTTATTCGATTTTAAAATGGCTTTTACATAACCAGCAACCAAAAGTAATGTAGCTGTTGCCGAAATAATAAATGCCAAATTGAATTTTAAATGTTCTGAAATAGATAATAACAATGAATAAAATACAATGAGTGCAATGCCTACTAAAATATATTGGATAGGATGAATAAATACTTTGTTTAGCACCTCAATAAAAAAGAAAACTAAAAAAGTAAAGGCAATAAATAAAATGGCATAACGAATAGAGCGATACGATTTTTGATAATTATCTACAGGCAATAATAAATTAATACCAAAAGAAGAATCATGTATAGAGAAACTGCTGCCAATCCATGCTTGAGGATAGTTTCTATTCAAATGTAAAACATTCCAGTTTGCTTTAAATCCAGAGTCTGAAATCGCTCTAGAGTCAGGTAAAAAAGCCCCATTAAAACTGGGGTTCTTCCAGCTAGAGCTCATATTTATATCTGTTATTTTTCCAACAGGAGTAAAATAAAGCAATTGACTACCTTTTAAATTAATATCAAGAGAAAAACTATAATTACTGCTATCATTTTTATTGATGTTTACAGCAGCATTAATACCACTTTTTACAATATCTGTATTAGGAACTCCTGGATTAAATGAGAAACTTTTAGCATTCCAGCTTAAACTAATTTGTTCTTCAATTCCCCTTAAATCACTTATTCCTAAAGTTAAGTGTGCTTTATCGAATTGAATATTTTCAACAGGAATATCAAATTCTGTAAAATTAATTTTAGAAAACTTACCTGCAATATTTACTGTAGAATTATAAACTACAATTTCATAAATACCTCTATATCTTGGCTCAGGTTTTATTTGACCATTTATATTTAATTCATTGGGAAGTATATGAATGAAATCTTTTACAGCTACAATTTTTTCTGTTGAATCTTTTTTTGAAAACTCTTTTACATACTTGGTGTAGGGTATGGATATGAATGGGCCAGAAATGGTTTGTTCTTCACCCCATTTAGAACTAACTTCACTTATAGCATCTCTCTGAGTTGTTTCTCTTTCATATATCAACGATTCTATCATTGAAGTTGGTATCAACAATAAAATACCAATAAAAATGATAGTTCCAAGTTTAAAATAGATATTGTATTTTAAATTCGACATGGCAAGTTAGTTTTTGTATAATAATTTAAGTTGCTTTTCTTACAGGGCACATACATTGTTTGCTATAGCTTCCCTTGCCACATGAGCTTAAAACAAAGCCTGATAGCAGTAATACAGTAAAAATAAAAATCACATTTTTCTTTATCATCTAGCTACTAAACTATAAACTATTTATAATATAAATTTGTTAATTATTATATTTTGACAAACGCCTCCATAAAAACCATTTTAATTGCTCCGCTCGATTGGGGTTTGGGTCATGCAACAAGGTGCATTCCAATAATACAAGCTTTACAAAGTCAGGGTCATCAAATTATTGTTGCTGTAAATAAAAAGCAACAACACTTATTGGAAAAAGAACTAAACCAAATTCAGTTTATTTTTTTAGAAGGGTATCAAATTACATATACTAAAAGCAGTTATTTTTTTGTGATTAAAATTCTTGCTCAAATTCCTAAAATTCTAAATAAAATTTTTAACGAACATCAATGGTTAAAAAAACTTATACAAGAAGAAAAAATTGATATAGTTATAAGTGACAATCGCTTTGGATTATTTTCAAAAAAAGTGCCTTGTATTTTCATTACCCACCAATTAGAAATTCAAGCTCCTTTTGAATGGATGAGAGCTATCATTCAAAAAATGAATTATGCCTTCATCAATAAATTTCATCAATGTTGGGTACCAGATATTGAAGGAGAGAATAATATGGCAGGAAGATTATCCCATCCTAAAAAATTACCTCAAATTCCAACTCACTATATTGGCAACTTAAGTAGATTTAAAATTCAAACCAACGCTATAAAAAAATATGATGTTTGTGTTTTACTATCTGGGCCAGAGCCCCAAAGAACATTATTAGAAAAAAAATTAATACATCAAATATCATTATTAAAAAGTAAGAAAATAATTTTTTTTAGAGGGTTGCCAGAATCTGAAAAAACTTTAAGTAAAACTGGGGTTGAAGTGTATAACCATCTACAACATCATCAATTAGAAGAAGTGCTGAATCAAAGTGAATTTATTGTTTCACGAAGTGGATACACATCTGTTATGGAATTACTGAGCCTTCAAAAAAAAGCAATATTAATACCTACTCCAGGACAAACAGAACAAGAATATTTAGCAGCATATCTTTTTAAAAAGAAAATAGCACTTAGCTATGCACAAAATATATTTGATATGAACGAAGCCTTAAAAGATGCTGCAAATTTTTATTATCAGAGAAATGTCAATGTTCAATTTAATTCAAATAAATTACTTGAATTAATAAACAATATAGTATCCTAGTTTTCTCAATAAAATTATGATTGTATATTCATGCTTTAATTAGACAGATATGTTAACTTGGCAAAAGGGAAAAGTTGTAGATATTAAGCAAGTTGCACCTACAACTCGAAGCTTTTTTATTGAAATAATCGATAGCCCTTCTTTTAATTTTGAAGCAGGGCAGTTCATTACGTTAGATTTACCAATACATACTCAAAAAAACAGACGTTGGCGTAGTTATTCCATTTCATCTTGGCCTAATAAAACAAATATTATTGAATTAGTAATTGTTTTGTTAGAAGGAGGTGCCGGTTCTAATTATTTATTTAATGAAACTAAAATTGGCGACGAACTTACATTTCGTGGCCCCTTAGGAAAATTTGTACTACCCCCCCTACTAGATAAAGACTTATACCTTATTTGTACAGGTACGGGCATTGCTCCCTTTAGAAGTATGATTAATTATATTCATCAAAACAAATTATCTTATAAAAATATTTATTTAATTTTCGGCTGTAGAACATTTGATTATAGTTTGTATAAAGATGAATTAATTCAATTACAAGATGAAATACCCAACTTCAAATATATTCCATGTTTTTCACGAGAATCTGAAGTGCCTAGTTGGGGTAAAAAAGGATATGTTCATGAGGCCTATTTAGAATTACTTGAATCAAAAAATTTAAATGGAACTTTAAGCGAAGCATATTTTTATTTGTGTGGATGGAAGAATATGATTGATGAAGGTCAGAAAAAATTATTTGAATTGGGTTATGTAAAAAAAGATATTCATTACGAATTATATGGGTAAAACTAAAATGTGTTTTATGATAATTGTCATTTATTTTTATCATAATTATTTTATTTTTCATTGCCCAACTAACTAAATTTGAAAAATAATAAAAGCTTATGGGACCAATTGCTTTACTTGCTTTAATTTTTGCAGCAATTGTTTTTTCTGCGGGGGGCATACTAGTTTCAAAAATTTTAACTAAAGGCTCAACCAATTCACAAAAAGGAGAGCCCTACGAGTGTGGAATTCCAACAGCAGGAACCAATTGGCCACAATATCATGTGGGCTATTATTTATTTGCTTTAATATTTTTAGTGTTCGATGTAGAATTAATTTTTTTATATCCTTGGGCTGTAGTAGTAAAAGAAATAGGCTGGTTTGCATTTGTTGAAATTATTATTTTCTTATCTATATTATTTATGGGATTTTTATATGCACATAAAAAAGGAGCATTAAAATGGATGTAAAATCAATTACCCCAACTCAAGCAGTTTTCCCTGGCGAAGTGCATGCTATCGATGGTTCAAATATTGTTGTAACCACATTAGATGATATTATGAATTGGGCTCGATCCAACTCTTTATGGCCATTAACTTTTGCTACCAGTTGTTGTGGTATTGAAATGATGAGTGTGGCTTCTGCAAAATACGATTTCTCTCGATTTGGTTTCGAAGTAGCACGAGCCAGTGCAAGGCAAGCAGATGTAATCATCATTGCAGGAACAATAGTAAATAAAATGGCACCTGTTTTAAAACGATTATACGATCAAATGCCCGACCCTAAATATGCCATTGCAATGGGAGCTTGTGCCATTAGTGGAGGACCATTTTTTTATAACACTTATTCTGTGGTTAAAGGTGCAGATCATGTAATTCCTGTTGATGTTTATATTGCTGGTTGTCCACCAAGGCCAGAAGCATTGTTAAATGCATTAATCACCCTACAAGAAAAAATAAAAGAAGGATTAACGCATGCACAATTAAGAGAAAAAAATTTGGAGAAATAATATTGTATGACAAACGATGAATTGAAAATAGAACTTACAAATTTATTTCCTTCAATGGAAATAGAAGAAGGAGGCGAATGGATAAATGGTTTCATTGAGCCCAGTAAACAATTATCAGTAGCGTTAGAATTAAAATTTAATGCCGTATTAAATTTTGATTATTTGTTTTGTTTAACCTGCGTTGATTGGAAAACGCATTTAACAATGCTGTATCATTTATCATCAACTTCATATCATCACAACTTCGTTTTAAAAGTAAAATTAGCCATTGAAAAACCTGAAATAGAAACGGTTTCAAATATTTGGAGAACTGCAGAATTTCATGAACGTGAAGTGTACGAAATGTTTGGTGTTAATTTTATCAATCATCCAGATTTAAGATTATTGATTTTACCAGATGGTTGGGAAGGTAAAAACCCCATGCGTAAAGATTTTGAAGATCCTATTAACATGATTAAACTGTAATATGATTGAAGAGATAGGCAAAACAGAGCAAGGCGATTTAATAATCAACATGGGGCCACAGCATCCTGCAACCCATGGTGTATTGCATTTGCGTGTTACCCTAAACGGAGAAACTATTGTTAAAGTTGAACCACATTTAGGGTTCATTCATCGTTCCATAGAAAAAATGTGCGAGAGCTTAAACTATCGACAATTTATTTATAGTACCAGCAGAATGGATTATTTATCTGCACACATCAACAATCATGCATGTGCCATGTGTGTTGAAAAAGGGTTGCAAATTGAAATTCCAACAAGAGCACAATATATTAGAGTTATTATGGATGAATTAACTCGATTAGCATCACATTTATTATGGTGGGGTGCATTGGCTATGGATATCGGTGCTTTTACTCCATTCTTTCATGCATTTAGAGAAAGAGAAACCATTACAGATATAATGGAAGAATCTTGTGGTGCAAGATTAACGATGAACTATATGGTTCCAGGTGGAGTTATGGTTGATGTGCATACCAATTTTCAAAAAAGAGTGATTGACTTTATAGCTCAATACAAATCTAAAATTCACGAGTATCATGAGTTGGTAACTGGTAATACTATTTTTATAAATAGAATGAAAGGGGTTGGAGTTTTATCGAAAGAAGATGCAATTTCTTTTGGATGTTCAGGACCAACAGCAAGAGGTAGTGGTATAAGTTGTGATGTAAGAAAAGTATTTCCATACGAAATATATCAACAAATAGAATTTGATGAAATTTTAGAAACCGATGGAGATTCACTTTCTCGATATCATGTTCGTATGAAAGAAATGGATCAATCCATTAAGATTTTAGAACAATTAATTCATAATATTCCCGAAGGAGATTTTCAGGCTAAAACCAAAGCTGTATTGAAGTTGCCTAAAGGAGAATTTTATGCAAGAGCAGAAACTGCACGTGGAGAATTTGGTGTTTATATTGTGAGTGAAGGAGGAATGACACCTTATAGAATTAAATTTCGTTCACCAGGATTTTCAAATCTTTCAGCCTTAGACCATATGGCACGAGGTTCAAAAATTGGAGATTTAGTTGCTATGATGGGAACTTTAGATTTAGTAATTCCGGATATTGATAGATAATAAAAGTATATGTTCAGCTTAGAAAAAATATTGAATACTGCAAATGAATGGTTAAACAACACATTTAGCCCAACAATGGTTATTGGAATTCAGTTTGCAGCCATTGCTTTATTTGCTATTGCACTTTTTGCATTACTAGGATTATCGTTAGTGTTAATGGAACGAAAAGTTGCTGCTTATATGCAATTGCGATTAGGTCCAAATCGTGTTGGACCCAAAGGAATGTTTCAAACTGTTGCAGATACAGTAAAATTAGTTTTCAAAGAAAGCTTAACACCCGATAAAGCAGATAAGTTTTTATTTAATTTAGCACCGTTTATTGTAATGATAGCAGCAATGCTCATACTTGCTCCAATTGCATTTGCAAAAGGTATTCAAATTTGGGATATCAATATTGGCGTGTTATACATCACATCAGTTTCTTCAATTGCAGTAATTGGTGTTTTAATGGCAGGTTGGGCAAGTGGTAATAAATATTCTTTATTAGGTGCTATGCGAAGTGGTGCACAAATTGTAAGCTACGAATTATCTGCAGGGCTTTCTATAATATCAATTGTAATATTAACAGGCAGTTTAAGTGTACAAGATATTATCAACTCTCAACAAAATGGTTGGTGGATTTTTAAAGGTCATATACCTGTATTAATTTCTTTC
>JANLVQ010000303.1:0-1500 GCA_031364085.1 Chitinophagaceae bacterium | reverse complement strand
CACCTTCTAGTCAAAGCAGTACTTTTTGTACAGATATTGAGTTTAGTAATACAGGCGTATTACATGCAAGTTTTGGTTATAATTCTACTACAGTTGCCTATTTTAAAACCCCTAATCCTGCTTCAGTTATATCTGCAACTTGGGGAAGTGGAAATAGTATTAGAACATCAAGCACAACTGCAAGAAGATTTGAAATGGCAGTTCAAGGCGATACTTTATATGGTGTTACAACAAATTCATCCAACAATATAGATAGTTGTTATAGATCTGTAGATGCTGGAACTACTTGGAGTAAAATGAATTCATCAGTTTACACCTCATCTTTAACAAATACACAAGGTTGGTATAATATTTCATTAGCCATTAATCCAAATAATGCCAATGAATTTATTGTTGCAGGATTAGATGCTTATAAATCTATTGATGGAGGAGCATCAATTTCTAGATTAACTTATTGGGTAGGAAGTGGCCCTTATGTTCATGCAGATCATCATTTTATTAAATGGTGGGTTACCGATGGTAATCAAACCAAAATCGTTATGGCATCTGATGGGGGTATTTTTTATTCAAGTAATAATGGTTTAACTTTTGTAGATAAAAATAAAAATCTGGGATTAAAACAATTTTATTCCTGTGCTATTCACCCAACATTAACAGATTATTTTTTAGCAGGTGCTCAGGATAATGGAACTCACCAACTTACAAAACCAGGATTAAGTTATAGTAAAGAAGTTACCGGTGGTGATGGGGCATTTGTTGATATAGATCAAGATGAACCACAATATCAATTTGGGGCTTATGTTTTTAATCAATATAGAAGAACAACAAATGGAGGAAATTCATGGTCTTCATTTAATATATCGAGTTCTGTTGGTTCTTTTATTAATCAATGGGATTATGATGATGTGCAGAATTTAATGTTTTGTAATTATGGAGCCAATGTGTTTTTAAGATGGAATAATCCTCAAACAGCAACATCTACAACCATTAACAGCAATATTGTTACATTAACAGAATTAAATAATGGGAAGGCTAGTGCTATAACAGTTTCACCTTACACTACAGGAAAATTATTTATAGGTTCATCAACAGGAAGTATTACTGTAGTGAATAATTCATCAACTACTATTGGAACAGGTTCAATAGATGTAGAATACAAAAATGTTCCAACTTCTGGTAATGTAAGTTGCATTGCAGTTGGTACAACAGATAATAATTTACTTGCTGTTTATTCAAATTATGGAATAAATAATTTATGGTATTCTAGTAATATGGGTACAACTTGGACTGCTATTGATGGAAATTTACCAGATATGCCTGTTCGTTGGGCAGTATTTCATCCAACAGATAATACCAAAATAGTTATAGGTACAGAAGCCGGAGTTTTTGCAACATCTAATGTAAATGGTTCTAGTACACAATGGACAGTAAGTCCTGGATTTCCTTTGGTTCGAGTTGATATGTTGAAATTAAGGAAACCCGACAACTTAATTGTTGCTG
>JANLVQ010000299.1:0-3798 GCA_031364085.1 Chitinophagaceae bacterium | reverse complement strand
CACATTGGCATATTCTATATTAAATATTTGTTTTAATCTATCAATTGCTAGTTGCTCAGTTTGATCTACAATTTCACAACCACCATAATATCTTCTTCCAGGATATCCCTCAGCATATTTATTTGTCATTACATTGCCCATAGCTTGCATTACTTGTATAGAAGTAAAGTTTTCTGAAGCAATTAATTCAATTCCTCTTCTTTGGCGTTCTAACTCTTGTTGTATTAAATTAAAAACCTGTGTGTCTCTTTGCATGAAAAGATATTTAGGCAAAAATAGTAGATAGCAAGTAATGTTTTTAATTATTAAAAAACTAACTGATATAAATTATACCTTTAATCAAAAAGTAATAAATAATATAAATTGAAAATTAATGTCGTACATAGATTACTATAAATTATTAGATATTGATAAAAAAGCTACGCCAGATGAAATAAAAAAAAGTTATAGAAAATTGGCAAGAAAGTATCACCCAGATTTAAATCCTAATGATAAAGAAGCTGAAAAAATATTCAAGGAAATAAATGAAGCAAATGAAGTTTTGAGTGACCCAGAAAATAGAAAAAAGTATGATGCTTATGGAAAAGATTGGAAGCATTCTGAACAATTTGAGCAAGCTAAGCACCAAAGAAGTAGAGGCACACAAAGTGAAAGTTTTAATGAAAGCCATTATTCTGATTTTTTTGAATCATTTTTTGGAGGTTCATCAACAAAATCAAATAATGTAAAATTTAAAGGTCAAGATTTTAATGCAGAATTACATCTAAACATTCGGGAGGCTTATAAAACACATCAACAAATTTTAACTGTTAATGGAAAAAATATAAGGATAACAATACCTGCTGGAATTAAGAATGAACAAAAAATTAAAATAACTGGAAAAGGTAGTGAAGGTATTAATGGAGGACCAAATGGTGATTTATTTTTAACATTTAAAATAAAAAATACTACCTCGTTTAAACTAGTTGATGATAATTTATATTCTGTTGTTGAACTTGATTTATATACAGCATTATTAGGTGGTGATGTTACAGTGGAAACTTTTGATGGAAAAGTTAAATTAACAGTAAAGCCAGAAACTCAAAGTGGAATCAAGATAAAGCTGGCTGGCAAAGGGTTTCCTATATATAAAAAAGAGGGAACATTTGGAGATTTAATTATTACTTATCAAATAAAATTGCTCACAAATCTTACCACAAAAGAAAAAGAATTATTTACTGAACTTTCTAAACTAAGAACTCATGAATAAAGAGAACTTAATTTCTATTGAGAAACTTTGCACTCATTATCAAGTTGAGCATTCTTTTTTCATTTCATTAAATGAATATGGGATTATACACTTAGATACAATTGATGACATTAGTTTTATTCATCAAGAAAAAATAAATGACATTGAAAAAATTATACGATTGGTTGATGAACTTAGTTTAAATATTGAAAGTGTTGATATTGTTTTTCATTTATTAAATAAGATAGAAGCACTACAAGAAGAATTGAATTCAATCAAAAATAAATTAAGTCAATTCGAAAATTAAATTAAGTCAATTCGAAAATTAAATTCAAAAAAAGTCCCGAATATTTCTATTCAGGACTTTTTTTATTTTCATTTTGAATTCATCATTCAAAATTTATAATCCATAATTTTTCTTAATATCCCATATCACCCATTCCACCACCATGCATAGGAGGCATAGCACCACCTTTAGGTTCTGGTTTATCAGCAATTACACACTCTGTAGTTAATAACATACCAGCAATTGAAGCTGCATTTTCTAAAGCTACACGGGCAACTTTTGTAGGATCAATTACACCAGCCTTAAATAAGTTTTCGTAAACTTCAGTTCTTGCATTAAAACCAAAATCGCCTTTACCTTCCTTAACTTTTTGTACAACAATAGAACCATCAATTCCAGCATTTGCAGTAAGAATTCTTAATGGTTCTTCTAAAGCTCTTCTAACAATTGCCATTCCGGTTTGCTCATCTGCAATTTGGCCTTTAACTTTTGTTTCTAAAGCTTCAATTGCTCTGATATAAGCAACACCACCACCAGGTACAATACCTTCTTCAACAGCAGCTCTTGTTGCGTGTAAAGCATCATCTACTCTATCTTTCTTTTCTTTCATTTCCATTTCTGTAGCTGCTCCAATATATAAAACAGCAACACCACCTGCCAACTTCGCTAAACGTTCTTGTAATTTTTCTTTATCGTAATCAGAAGTTGTGTTTTCAACTTGTGCTTTAATTTGATTAACTCTAGAAAGAATATCTTTTTTAGATCCCTTTCCTCCAACAATAGTTGTATTGTCTTTATCAATTGTAATTGAAGCACATTGACCTAAGAAGGTTAAATCTGCAGCTTCTAATTTATGGCCTAATTCTTCACTAATTACTGTACCTGCAGTTAAGATTGCTATATCGGTTAGCATTTCTTTTCTTCTATCTCCAAATCCAGGAGCTTTTACAGCAGCAACTTTTATAGTTCCACGTAATTTGTTTACTACTAAAGTTGCTAAAGCTTCGCCTTCTAAATCTTCTGCAATAATTACTAAAGGACGACCACTTTGTGCTACTTTTTCAAGAATCTGTAAAATATCTTTCATTGCAGAAATCTTCTTATCATAAATTAATAGGTAAGGATTTTGCAATTCGGCTTGCATTTTTTCGCTGTTAGTTACAAAGTATGGAGAAATATATCCTCTATCAAATTGCATTCCTTCAACAATATCAACAGTAGTATCTGTACCTTTTGCTTCCTCAACAGTTATCACACCCTCTTTACCCACTTTTGCAAATGCTTCAGCAATTAATTTACCAATGGTTTCGTCGTTGTTTGCAGAAATAGTTGCAACTTGTTGAATTTTTTTGCTATCGTTACCAACAGTTTGAGATTGACCACGTAAGTTTTCAACTACTAAAGAAACTGCTTTATCAATACCACGTTTTAAATCCATAGGATTTGCTCCTGCAGCAACCATTTTCAAGCCTTCACTTATAATTGATTGAGCTAAAACAGTTGCAGTAGTTGTACCATCACCAGCAATATCTGCAGTTTTAGAAGCTACTTCTTTAATCATTTGTGCTCCCATATTTTCAATAGGATCTTCCAACTCAATTTCTTTTGCAACTGTAACACCATCTTTAGTTATTTGTGGTGCACCGAATTTTTTATCTATTACTACATTACGTCCTTTAGGACCAAGAGTAACTTTTACAGCGTTTGCTAAAGTATCAACGCCTTTTTTCATTTTATTTCTTGCTTCAATATCGAAGAAAATTTGCTTTGCCATTATTAAAATAATTTTAAATTTTTAATTATAATTTTTAGTGCTCCTGTTCAAGTTCTTATCATTTTAAAACTTTTATTAAATCTAAAACTTGAACTTTCTGTTATTATCAACAAAAACTAATCTATTGATTTCATTAAAATATCTGATGTTCTCATAATCAAATAATCCTCACCAGCAACATTAATTTCAGTTCCAGCATATTTACCATAAAGAACAGCATCACCAACATTTTGCTTAACTGGTATAAGATTGCCAGTTTGTTCAGCGTACTTACCAGGACCAACTGCTACAACAGTGCCTTTTTGTGGCTTTTCTTTTGCAGTGTCTGGTATAATAATTCCACCGGCAGTTTTTTCTTCAGCAGCAGCCGGTTTTACAAGAACTCTATCATCATAAAGTTCAAAGTTTAGCTTCTTTGTAGCCATTTTTTATTGTGTTTTATTGTTAATAATTAATTTCATAACATTTAAACAAATATTTTGCCATTAAGTAATTAATGGTCAAAATTTC
>JANLVQ010000281.1:0-25358 GCA_031364085.1 Chitinophagaceae bacterium | reverse complement strand
TCCGTTTTAACAATAATTTCTATAGCTCATAAAAGGAGTTATACCCTACATTTGCCGCTCGTTATGAAGCAAATTGAAGATTTTTACCCTTTATTATCATCAAAAAAGAAGATTGTAATAACCACTCACCAAAAACCAGATGGTGATGCAATGGGCTCTTCATTAGGCTTACTTCATTTTTTAAAAAAACTTGGTCATCAAGTAACAGTAATTTCACCTACAAATTGGGCAAATTTTTTAAATTGGATGCCAGAGGTTAAAGATGTTGTTGATTTTGAAATGTATCAGCATAAGGCAAAAGAAATGATTGCTGAAGCTGAAATATTGTTTTGCTTAGATTTTAATACGCTTTCTCGAATTAAACATATGCAACCTTGTATTGAACAAGCAAGCTGCATCAAAGTATTAATAGATCATCACCAAGAACCACAAACTGCTGCATTTAATTATGGTGTAAGCAATACCAAAAAAAGTAGTACTTCTGAAATGGTGTATGATTTTATCATTCAATCAAATTATAAAAATCATTTAGACCTTGATATCGCAGCTTGCTTATATACTGGTGTAATGACAGATACAGGATCTTTTAGATTTCCTTCAACAACAGCATCTGTACATAAAATGGTTGCTCATTTTTTAGATCTGGGTTTACAACATTCAGAAATACACAATAATATTTTCGATAATTTTTTAGAAAATCGTTTACGATTTATTGGTAATGCTTTGCTCAACAGAATGGAAGTTTTTTATGAATACAATACTGCTGTAATGTGTATTCCAAAATCAGACATTAAAAAATTTGAAATCAAAACAGGAGATACAGAAGGATTAGTAAATTACATGCAAAGCATTACTGGTATTAAACTTGCAGCCATTGTAATTGATAGAGAAGAAGAAAGAAAATGGAGTTTTAGAAGCAAAGATGGTTTTGATGTAAATGAATTTGCACGTAAACATTTTGAGGGTGGTGGACATGCAGCAGCAGCAGGTGGAAGAAGTAGTGATTCTTTAGAAACAACATACAAACATTTTTTAACTGTTATAAAACAATATGAAACAGAACTTAACAAAAATTAAATTAGTTGTAGCCATTGTAGCCACAACAATTATGCTAACAGCTTGTAATAGTAATTATGAGAAAACTGCATCTGGCATGGCATACAAAATTTCTCATGGTAATGGTAAAGAGAAAATTAAACAAGGTCAAATTGTAAAATTTTATATTGAATATAAATTACAAGATAAAGACACTATTTTAAATACCAACTATGGTAAAATGCCCGGTTATTTACCAGTTGATACCAATAAATTACCTAAACATAATTTTACTGAAATCATTACCAAACTTGCTGTTGGAGACAAAGTAGATTTTGTTTTAAGTATTGATACATTAAAAAGTTTAGGTCAAATTCCTGGCTACGATAACGTATTCAAAAAAGCTGGTTTAATTAAAGGAAAAGTAGAAATATTAAAAGTATTTGCTAATGATTCTTTGACTCAACCAGATTATCAAGCAGAAGCTAAGAAAGAAGAAGCCCGTCAGAATGTTGCCATGCAAAAAGAAATGAAAGAAAGAGAAGCTAAGAATAAAGTATTAATTGTTGAACAGAAAAAGGCTTTAAAAGAATATGCAGTAAAAAATAATATTAAATATATTGAATCCCCATTAGGTGTTTTAGTTGAAGTTCAAAACCCTGGTGTTGGTATGAAAGCTAACATTGGTACAAAAGCAATGATATTATACACTGGAAAATTAATGGATGGTAAACAGTTCGATTCAAATGTTGGAAGAAACCCAGAACAATTATTACCTATATTAGTTGGTTCACATAATGTTGTACCAGGTATGGAAGATGCCATGCAATATTTTGGTAAAGGAGGAAAAGGAAGATTATTAATTCCTGCAGCATTAGCTTATGGCGATAGAGAAAATGGACCCATTCCTGCTAATTCGAATTTAATTTTTGATGTTGAGGTTAAAGATGTTACAATAGATAAACCTGAAACTATCGATTCAACAAAAATGAAAAAATAAATTTTCTAAAAAAAATTATGCTGAAGACTCTGCATAAAGCAGGGTCTTCTTTTTATCACTAATTATCTTTTTAGCTTTTCATCATTAAACTTATTCATCTCTTAATCTTTAAAGCCATTGCAAAACCTTAATTTTGCACTTTAATTTTATACCCTACAAAAAGTAGGGACAATCTTTTTATTTTTTTATGAGCACAACAAACACAGTCGGGATAAGAAACATTGCAATTATAGCCCACGTAGATCATGGCAAAACGACATTAGTAGATAAAATTTTACATACTGCGAAAGTATTTAGAGATAATCAAGAAACTGGTGAATTAATTATGGATAGTAATGATCTTGAAAGAGAAAGAGGTATTACTATTTTTTCTAAAAATGCTGCAGTTATTTATAAAGACACTAAAATTAATGTTATAGATACTCCTGGTCACGCCGATTTTGGTGGTGAAGTAGAGCGTGTATTAAAAATGGCCGATGGTGTTATTTTATTGGTTGATGCTTTTGAAGGACCAATGCCTCAAACTCGTTTTGTTTTACAAAAAGCTTTACAATTAAATCTTCATCCAATTGTTGTTATTAATAAAGTTGATAAACCCAATTGCCGACCAGATGAAGTTCACGATGCAGTTTTTGAATTATTTTTTAATCTTGATGCAACAGAAGAACAATTAGATTTTCCTACATTTTATGGTAGCGGTAAAAATGGTTGGTTTAATATTAAAAATGAACAATGTGAAGATATTACTCCATTAATGGATGGAATTTTACAATATGTACCAGCACCAAAAATTGCTGAAGGACCATTACAACTTCAAATTACCTCATTAGACTATTCTTCTTTTTTAGGAAGAATTGCCATTGGAAAAGTAACTCGTGGCAGCATTAAAGAAAATCAACAAATAGCATTAATGCAAGCTGATGGTAGCATTAAAAAAAGTAGAGTAAAAGAATTATATGTTTTTGAAGGCATGGGTAAAAGAAAAGTTACAGAAGTTATAGCTGGCGATTTATGTGCAGTTGTTGGATTAGAAGATTTTGGTATTGGAGATACTATTGCAGATATTGACAACCCAGAAGCATTAGCAATTATCAGTGTTGATGAACCAACCATGAGTATGTCTTTCAGCATTAACAATTCCCCTTTCTTTGGTAAAGATGGCAAGTTTGTTACTTCTCGTCACTTACGTGATAGATTAATGAAAGAAACTGAAAAGAATTTGGCTTTAAGAGTAGAAGATACAGATAGTGCAGATAGTTTTTTAGTTTTTGGTAGAGGCATCTTGCATTTAGGAATTTTAGTTGAAACCATGCGTAGAGAAGGTTATGAATTAACTGTAGGCAACCCACAAGTTTTAGTTAAAGAAATAGATGGAAAAAAACATGAACCTTATGAGGTTTTAGTGGTTGATGTTCCGAGCGAGTTTAGTGGTAAAGTAATTGATTTGGTTACACAACGTAAAGGAGAAATGTTAGTAATGGAAAGCAAAGGAGAAATGCAACATTTAGAATTTGACATCCCGTCTCGTGGTTTAATTGGTTTACGTTCTCAAATGCTTACAGGAACTGCAGGAGAAGCTGTTATGGCACATCGTTTTGCTGAATATAAACCTTGGAAAGGAGCTATTCCTGGAAGAAATAATGGTGTATTAATTTCAAAATTCTCAGGCACTACAACAGCTTATTCAATTGATAAATTACAAGATAGAGGTAGCTTTTTTATAGATCCTAGAGAAGAAGTTTATGCAGGACAAATTATTGCTGAACATATTAAACCAGGCGATTTAAATGTAAATGCAGTTGAGGAAAAAAAATTAACCAATCACAGAGCTAGTGGTAGTGATGATAGTGTTAGAATTACGCCTAAAATTCAAATGACTTTAGAGGAATGTATGGAATATATTCAGCAAGATGAGTGTATTGAAGTTACCCCTAAAAACATTAGAATGAGAAAGGTAATTTTGAATGAAGATGATAGAAAGAAGGATAGTAAAAAAATGGCAGAAGCTGCCGTTTAAACTATTTAAAATATAAAATACTACAAATCTCGTTATACCTTTGACGAGATTTTTTTTAAACCAGATTTTATGAAATCATTTATTAAAATACTGATTATTTCATCACTTGTTTTAAGTTGTTCATCAAAAGATCAAAAACAAAAAATTGATAAACAAGATTATGAACAACAAAAAGAAAGTTTAGCCGAAAAAGAAAAAAGATCACCAAAATCTTTCTTAGAAATTTCAGGAACTTACAAAAGAAATATTTGGGGCAAAACAGTTTACAAAGCAGAAATAAAAAACACTGCAAGTATTTGTAGTTATAAAGATGTAAGAGTAAAACTTTTATATTTTAAAGAAGGCGTTCAGGTTACTAATCATGAAGAGTTAATAGAAGAAACTATTGCTCCAAATAGTATTTTTGATTTTAAAGCAAAATATAAAACACCAAAAGGAACAGATAGTGTTGCTGTATATATTATGAGTGCAGCTTCAATAAAGTAATGTAAAGTGGTTTATTGGTTATTTGGGTTCTTAGTTCTTTAGTTTTTTAATAAAATAATGGTCCCGTAGTTCAATGGATAGAATAGAAGTTTCCTAAACTTTTGATGCAAGTTCGATTCTTGCCGGGACTACTAATTTTAAATAATAAATTGTTTGTTCAATGGATACCCGCCCGGCCAAGGCCATTCGGACGGGGAATAGAAGTTTCCTAAAACTTTTGATGCAAGTTCGATTCTTGACGAGACTACTTAATTTAAAACCACTCATTGAGTGGTTTTAAATTGTTAATCCTTAATTCCAAATGCATCAAGTATTTTCTCTAGAGGGCAAAATTTTGTAAAGGAAGATTGCAGCATATTTACTCCAACAAAAACTGACAACCAAATCCAGTTAGGATTTACAAAATGAGCTAATGTGATACCAGTGAGAACAAAAAGTCCAGCTACGAAAAAGATAATTCTTTGTTTCATATTTTATTTTTTAATTATTAAATTGATTTTTCTACAGGTACAACAAATGCTCTGATTGGAAATTGAGAACCATTTTTATTATTATAAGCTTTAATCAATTCCAAAAGCTTTTCTGTATTTTCTGATGTTGTGAAACTTAGCACAAACATTGAGTCAAAAGTTTCTTCCTCGCTAGCAAACCAATTTTCTAAAAGATTAACTGAATCGTTTTGCTTAAACCCTTTTACATCTGTTGAACTGAAAACATTAATATTTGCTTTTTTGAAAATTTGTTGTACATCTACTTCATTATCTTTTAAGCAAGCCACAATAAATAGTTTCATATATTTTTAATTTAATTATTCTATAGGATATTTTTTTCGCATCATTTTATAATACAATAAAGGCACAACAATTAATGTTAAGAAAGTTGAAGTAACTGTACCACCCATTAAAGAAATTGCTAAACCCTGAAAAATTGGATCGAATAAAATAATTACTGCACCTAAAGCAACTGCCCCTGCTGTTAATAGAATTGGAGTTGTTCTAACTGCACCTGCTTCAATTATGGCTTGCTTTAAAGGAATGCCTTCTCGTAAACGAATATTAATAAAGTCAATTAATAAAATAGAATTTCTAACCATTACACCTGCCAATGCAATAAAACCAATCATAGATGTTGCAGTAAAATAGGCATCCAACATCCAGTGACCTAATATTATACCTATAAGTGAAAGTGGAATAGCTGCTAACATAATTATTGGCACAGTAAAATTTTGAAACCATCCAACAATTAATATGTAAATCATCAGTATTACAACTGCAAACGCAATTCCTAAATCTCTAAATACTTCATAAGTAATTTGCCATTCACCATCCCATTTTAAACTATAGTTATCTTCCATTTGGGGTTGATGAGTATATTCTTCCTTCAAAGAAAAACCCTTTGGTAATTGAATGTTTTTTAAGTTGTCAGAAATATTTGATATTGCATATGATGGACTTTCTAAATCTCCTGCCATATCTGCCAGAACATACACCACTTCTTTTTGATTTTTTCTGAAAATACTTTTTTGTTTTACTTGTTTATTTACAGATACAATATCTCTTATTGGCACTGCAATTCCCAAGGTACTTATAACTTTTAAATTTAAAACATCATCTAAATTTGTTTTATCTGCATCGCTTAATTGCAGTTTTATTGCAGTTTGATTGTAGGCATTAGGTTGATATATATTTCCAACATTCATACCAGTTAATGCTGCATTAACAACAGCTGTAACCTGTGCAGTTACTACCCCATATCGTATTGCTTTTTCTTTATCAACTACAATATGATACTCTGTTTGGTTATCTTCAACCATCCAATCCACATCAACCACATCTTTGGTTTTGCTGAATAAATTTTTTACTTGCTCAGCAATTTTTATTTGCTCATCGTATTTTGGGCCATAAATTTCTGCTACTAAGGTTGATAATACAGGTGGGCCAGGTGGTACTTCAACAATTTTGATATTAGCATTAAATCGTTTTGCAATTTTCAGAATTGGCTCACGAAATTCTTTAGCAATATCATGGCTTTGTTTACTTCTATCTTTTTTATCTACAAGATTAATTTGAATGTCGGCTGCATTATCACTTCTTCTTAAATCATAATGCCTAACTAAACCATTAAAACTAATTGGTGCAGATGTACCAATATAGGTTTGATAGTTTACAACCATTGATTGATGAGAAATATAATCTGCAATTTCTTTTGTTACAACTTGTGTTCTTTCAAGTGTAGTTCCTTCAGGCATATCAATTACAACTTGAAACTCGTTTTTATTATCGAATGGAAGCATTTTAACTGCAACGCTTTTTGTATAAAATAACATCATGGAACCCAACAATACTATTACAATACTTGTAATAAAAGTCCAGCGTTTCCAACGAGTTTCTAGCAATGGATTTATAAATGCTTTATAGATTTTGTAAATTCCACTTTCCTCTAACGATAAAGGTTTACTTTCTTTATGATCAATTCCTTTTTTCTCTTTTTCTCTTAAAAAAATATAACCCAAATAAGGAGTAAGTGTTAAAGCAACAATTAAAGAAAGTATCATTGCAATTGAAGCTCCTATTGGCATTGGACTCATATAAGGCCCCATCATTCCAGATACAAAAGCCATTGGTAATACTGCAGCAACTACAGTAAATGTTGCTAAAATTGTTGGATTACCAACTTCATTAATTGCAAATAATGCAGCTTGCAGTGGGGGCATTCTTTTCATTTTAAAATGCCGATGCATATTCTCTGCTATAATGATAGAGTCATCTACCACTATACCTGTTATAAACACTAAAGCAAAAAGTGTAATTCTGTTTAGTGTATAATCCATAAAATAATAACTGAACAATGTTAAAGCAAATGTTACAGGCACTGATAAAAACACCACTAAACCACCACGCCAACCCATTGCAAGCATTACAAATAGTGTTACTACAATTATTGCTATAACTAAATGCAACAATAATTCAGAAACCTTATCAGATGCAGTTTCTCCATAGTTTCGGGAAACTGTTAACTGCACATCGGATGGAATTAAATCTTTTTTTAACTGCTCTACTTTTGTTAAAATTTGTTCACTCAATTTCATGGCATCAGCACCTCTTTTTTTTGCAATTGAAAGTGTGATGGCAGGGTAATTTGACTTATATTTTAATTTATTTTCTTTTTCGGCTTGTCCGTATCCAAACAAAACATATTGATTAGAAGTTTCAGGGCCCTCTTCTACTTTAGCAACTGTTTTTAAATAAACTGGTTGTTGTTGATTTATGCCTACTACAAGATTTGCAACATCATCAACAGTGCTTAAAAAATTTCCGGTTTGTACAGCAAAAACTTCATCGTTATGTAAAAGATTACCGCTGGTCATTTGAACATTGCTGGCTTGCACTTGTTTGCTTATTGCCAAAAAGTCGATATGGTTTTCTGCCATTTTATTTTTATCGACAAACACTTTTATTTCTTTACTTCTCCCGCCAATAATATTAATATCAGAAACATCTGAAATTTTCTTTACTTCATTGGTTAATTCCTGACCAATTTGTTTTAATTGATAATCATCATATTTTTCACTCCAAAGTGTTAAACCTAGTACAGGCACATCGTCTATTGCTCTTGTTTTAATCAATGGCAGTGTTACACCTTTAGGAATTTTATCCATATTCTTCATCAGCTCACTATACAATTTCACCAAAGATTTCTCAACATCTTCTCCAACATAAAATTGAACAATTAACATTAATTGACCCTTCATAGAAGTTGAATACACATACTCAACACCTTTTATGTTTGAAATTATTTTTTCCATTGGTGCAGCTACTTTTGTTTCAACATCCTTGGGCTCTGCACCAGGATAACCAATGAAAATATCAGCCATAGGCACTTGAATTTGTGGCTCCTCTTCTCGTGGAATTAAAAAAGTACTATAACCACCAATTAGCAAAAAGGCTATCATAAGTAGTATGGTTAACTTAGATTGTATAAATGCCTTTGCAATATTTCCAGAAAATCCATTTTTCATTTACTTAAATTAAATTGTTTACTATTTTATTGCAATTGCAACAACTATTTTACCTTAACAGAAATTCCATTGTACAATTTTCCATCTGAACTTGTTATAATTTGTTCATTTTTATCAAGCCCACTCAACACTTCAACTTTATCTCCAAATATTTTTCCTATTCTAATCCAACGCAATAAAGCTGTGTTATTTTCACTTATAGTATAAATACCATTTAGCTCGTTTTTGTTTTCTATAGCTGATGTTGGAATAAGAATTACTTCATTATTACCCTGCATTTTTTTATTTGTTTTTGTTGCAATAGATACAGTTGCATACATTCCAGAATATAAATCTTTTTTATCAGTATCAGCAATTGCAATTTTAACCATGTATTGTCCGCCAGTATATTGAGATGATTGATTAATTTGATTCACTTTTCCTTTAAACGATTTATTAATTGAGCTTACATTAATCAATGCTTCTGTATTTAATTTAATTTCTGAAATAATATTTTCTGGAACAGAAACACTAACTACATAGCTTCCACTTTGTTCAATTGTTAAAAGTGGCATCCCAGGGATAGACATACTTCCTGCATCAGCCAATTTTTGTGTAATTGTACCTGAGAAAGGTGCAACTAAGTGAGTATAATTGTATAAAGAATTTATTTCATTTCGCATTTGTTTTGCTACATCATATCTTGATTTTGCAGAGCTATGTTGAAGTTTTATATTATCCAATTCTTTTGCACTAGCACTTTGCTGATTAAATAAATTATTAAACCTGTCTAAATCTTTTTGTGCATTTTTATAGTTGGCTTCTGCTTCTGCAATTAATGCATCGGTTTGTGCCTTTTTTGCTGCAATATCATCGCTGTTAATAGTTACAAGCAATTGCCCTTTACTTACTTTATCACCTACTTTAACATTTAACTTTGTAATATAACCCATTATCTTGGTACTAATATTAGCTGTGATTGCAGATTCAATTTGACCTGTAACTTCAATAGAATTCTGATTATTTGAATATGGCTTTGCTACTGTTACATTAACGGGTATTTCATTTTTATTTTCTTCATTACTCTTATCTGATGAACAAGATGCAATTGAAACAACAATAAATACAAATACCGTTTTTGAAATTTTTATCTTCATTTTTTTAGTTGAGTTAATTATTAATTTGATGTAAGAAATTCGATATATGCTTTTTTATCCTTTACATGATAAATAGATTGAACTAAAGCAAATTTTTGTTGTAATAGTTGAGATGCAGATGTTAAAACATCGGTTGTATTTACCAATCCTTGTTGATATCTATTTTTAATAATACGTAATGCCTCTGCAGCGTATTCAACAGCAACTTCGTGTTGCTTTATTTCGAATAAACCTGCTTCAAAATCTCTTTGTGTTTTGTTAAGTTCTAATTCGCCTTCTTCAATTTGTTTTGCTAAATTTTGACTTAACTTACTGCTCTCTAAAGTTTGTGTTGCAATTTGGGTTTTTGTTTTATTACCATTAAAAACGTTCCATGAAATTTGAATTCCAGCTAAATAACTATTTGCACCAAACCCCATAATTTTATTATCATTTAACTGGTAATTGCCAAATGCATTTACTTTAGGTAAATAATTTTTTTTATAAGAATCAATCATCAAATTATTTGCTTCAACTGCTTTTTGTGTAGTAACAAAATCAGCTCTGTTTGAACTAATTTTTTGATTAGTTGAATTTATTTTTTCGAATAAAAAATCATCTTTACTAATTACATAAAGAGCACCTAATGTATTACCCATTAAATTACTTAATAAGTCGGAAGCATTAGCAATATTGCTTTTTGCATTTGCTACATCTTTTTCAATTGTTGCTATGTAAACTTGTGCATTTAAAACATCAGTTTTTTGTATAATACCTTGTTGGTAATGATCGTTGGCATATTTATAAACTGCTTTTGAAGTTTGTAATGCATTTTCTAAAACATCAACAGCTTCATAACTCAACTCTAATTGTTGATAGGCTTTTTTAACCAAATAAGTTAAGTACTCTTTTGTACGTTGGGTTTTAAATTTATAAATCTCAGTTTGCTTTAAGGCTGCTTTTCGAGAATACAACAAATCTAAATTTAAGATGGGCTGTTGAATTTCTAATTTTGTTGAGAAATCTGATTTGTTAGTAGGATGATTTAAAAGTTCTGGATTGAAGTCTGCCTGTGAAACTAATCGTTGCTGTAACTTAAATCCAAAAACATTTAATGGATTATTAGAATTAATTGCTGTATAACTTAAATTTATTTGAGGTAAATAAATTGCATTAGTTTGTTTGAAGTTAGCAGCAGCAATACGCTCTTCAATTTTTGCTATTTGAATGTTTTTGTTATTTTCAAGTGCAGATGAAATTGCTTGTTGTAAACTAATTGTTTTTTTTATATCCTGAGCATAAATACTAGAATATAGTAAATTTTGAATTATTACAACAACAACAATTTGTAGTACATAGAGAAACTTCTTGCTCATCAATTATAATTTGATGCAAACCTAATTGCAGCAAATTCGTTAAATTGTGACATAAGTTACATACCAAAAAATACTTGTTAGCTGATTTTTATTTAAACACTCAACATGTCATCTAATTAAAACTGTAGTTCCTTTTTCTGTATAAATTTTATTATCTAACCCTAAACATTGAACTACCCAAACATAAGCTCCTGTTGGTTGAGGCTTATTATTTATTATTCCATTCCAGCCTTGTTGATTATTTTGCATGTTATATACCAATTGGCCAAGCCTATTAAACACTCTGAAAAAATAAAATTCTTTAATACCAAACATACTAGGTTTTAAAAAATCATTCAATCCATTTCCATTAGGTGTAAATGCTGAGGGTACATAAATTTTTATTTCTTTTATAACTTTTACTTGTTGAGTATCGATAGTTAAGCAACCTGCATTGGAAGTAATTTCAATTTTATATAAATAATCTTGTTCAATAGAAGATGTAAATAAAGGTTTAGTAGAATTTGGATTATTTAAATTAATAAAGGGATTCCACAATAAACGCTCTCCAAATAACCTTGCTTCTAATTCTAATGGCAAATTTTTTACTGCATATTTTAAAGGATAAAGTATTCCTTTAATTGGCGTTTCAATGGTTATGGTTTGATTTTTTGTAGTTGTCTCGCAACCATATTTGGTAAACAATTTGGCAAAGTAGGTTCCTGATTCTGTAATTTTAAGTTTAGAATCATTAGCTCCAATTAATGGAAAATTATCTTTATACCATTGTATGCTATCATTGAGTTGCACATTCAAAACTGCACTATCATTTGAAGTAATACAATACAATGACTTTCCATTTAATAACAAAGTACTATCTATAACAGAAGCCACAACTTTAACTGTATCTGAATTAACACAACCTCCGCCAGAATTTTTGATTGTAAGAAAATATTCTCTGGTAGAATCTGGTACTAACCTCGGATTGGCTATCGCTGCATCGGATAATCCAATAGTTGGCAACCATGAATAAATAATTCCAGCTTTGGGGTTTTCGCCCATTTGTATTTCTGCTCCATTACATGATGCCAAATCTTTACCTGCATTAGCTTTTAGCTTCAAAGTATCGTAAAGTTTTGTATATAAAGTATCTAAACAACCATAACCATTATAGGGTGTAATTTGAACAGCAATATTAAAACCGATAGTTGGTGGAGGCGAAAATCTGATGGCTTGTTGTTGACCTAAAATTTGAGTAAATGAACTGTTATACCAAGTATAATTTTGGTAACCATAAGGTGCTATTAAATTCACTGCAGTATCATCTTTACAAAATACTGCACCTTCAAACTCACTACTACATTCTGTATTAATATCAACATATGCATAACCAAAATGCCGAGTAAAAATGCAATCGGCTGTTTTAAAAAATAAACGAATTTTTTTTCCTGCTAATCCGTTCAAATTAACTGTAACAGGCGACCAATCTTTACACCAAACAGCTGTAGAATCTGACCTTGAAGATTGAAAAAAACCAGGCAGTGAAGAACCATTGGGAATAAAGATAAAAGAAGAACAACTTATTTCGCTACTATCTGTTACATTAGTAATTTCTAATTCAAGTCGGGGCTGTTCGAATGATCGATGATTGGGATCTTGAAACACCACAGCATAATTATAAACCAATGCATAATTATTTCTATTGCTTGGAATGGTAAATTCATAAGAAATTCCTTCTGCTTCAGCACCACCTTCTGTATTACCAAGTTTTACAGAATACTTACTTCCATTTGGGCATAAAACAGGAAATCCGCCATAATAATCTTTTAAATTAGATGATGTTGAGGATGAAAATAAAGTATGCCTATTTTGAATTGACACATTAGACTGTGTTAATGAAATTACGTTTGTAGAATTTGGTCCACGCTCTACATAACCAGTAAAGCATTTCCAATTAGTAAAATTGCCATTTTCAAAGTCGATGTTTGGTGGACAATCTTGTGAATGGATTTTTTGAAATGAGCCTATTTCTAATAATACAAAAACAAATAAATAAAAATTGAAGTTTGAATTTAATACAATAAAATTTTTACATTGAATTTTCAATTTAAAGATTTGAGAACGAAGTTAAACCTAAACCAATAAAATTAAAAGTAAAATGATAATAATGATTGCACTAACAGATAGGTAAGCCCCTTTAAATTCTTTTTTAAATTCTTTCTTAATACTTTTTAATTCTTTTCTCAACTCTTTTTTTTCAGTTGTCGATAAGCTACTCTTATCCAAAGCTTTAATTTCATTGATTCTATTCATTAATAAAGTAGCTCTGCTGTTTTTTGCTTCATCATTATTGTAATTTAAAGGGTTACTTGTTTCAGTAGTTTCAATTTTGCTGGCTAATAACTTTTGTGGTAAAGTGGTTAACAGAGTTGCAAATAACATTGTTGTGAAAAAAAATTTTGCCATAATAAATAAGTTTATTGTAAATGAAAAGTTTTAGATTCCAAATATATGGTAAGTTATTAAAATATTTTTATCAAACTATTACTACATATACATTTTAAAAATCTAAATATATAAATGACTATTTAAAGTTTATTAAAATGATTTTATGTGCAAAAAAATCTGACATTTGCAGATTATATATATAACTCGATTAATGAACAAATTTTACAGCCTAGTTCTTTTATTATTCACAATTAATAATTTAAATAGTCAAACCCCAATAAACATGTCGGCACAAGCTGGCAATACTTACACAGAAAATTTTTCAGATATTAATAATTGGACATTTAGCATCACTCCAGCAAATGGAACTTTTACAGCTGGTATTGGAGCTGCTGCCTGGAAAGGTTTAGATGTTGGTGGAACAACTACAATACCTGATGCAAATAAAATAACTACTTCATCTACTTTTTTTCAATCTCCACCTTCTGGTTCGGGTGGGTATAGTAGTGGTGTTTATAAAGGAACACAAAATTTAGTTTTGCTTTCTACTGGAACTACAGAAAATACATCTTCGGTTGCTATGGATTTTTATTTAGATTTTACAGGTATTAATGCAAATAATTTAAGTTTCGATTGGGCTGTTTTAAATAATTCAACAGGAAACAGAAATGGCTCTTTAAAAGTTTATGCATCTATTGATGGTAGTACATTTACAGAAATCACAAGTGCTAGAGTAAATAATTTTACTAATAATAGTCCAACAACTGTTTCTGGAAGTATTTCAAATGTTGCTTTGCCAAGCATTTTTAATAATAGTGCAACAGCTCGTTTACGCTTTTATTATCATAATGGAAATGGAGGAACTTCAGGTAGCCGACCAAGGTTAAGTTTAGATAATATTAAAGTTACTGCAGTACCTTCTACTCCTTGCAGTACACCAACTGCACAGCCAACAAACTTAAATTTTACATCTGTATTAAGTACTGCAATTCAATTTTCTTTTACTCATGCAACTCCTCAACCAAATAATTATTTAGTTGTAATTAGCACTAATAGTACTTTAAGTACTTTGCCAGCAAATGGAACCACTTATAACATTGGCGATAATTTAGGAGATGGAAACGTTGTAACAATTACAAATAATAATACTATTTCTGCAAGTGGGTTAAATCCTTCAACAACTTATTATTTTTTCATTTTTTCAACAAATAATAGTTGCACAGGTGGACCACTTTATTTAAGAACAAATTCACTTACAGGAACTACTACCACACTTTCAGGTTCTGTAGCATGTGCTAGTCCTTCATCACAACCTACACAACTTCAATTCTCAAATATTACTTTAACCAGTATAACAGGAAACTATACTGCAGCATTTGGTACTGATGAATACTTAATTATTAGAACTACAAGTTCAACTTTTACAGGCACTATAAACAATGGAACTTTGTATTCTGGTGGTCAGGTTTTAGGTAATGGTTCTGTTGTTACAAGAACTGCAGGAACAAGTTTTATATCTAATAATTTAAACAGTGGAACAAAATATTTCTTTTTTGTTTTTGGATTGAATAGATTGAATTGCAATAATGGTCCAGTTTATCAAACCAATAATCCTTTAAAAGATAGTGTTACAACAATAGCTCTGCCAGTTTGTTCTACACCATCTCAACAGCCCACCAATTTAAATTTAACTGCAGGTAAAAATTCAATAAATGGATATTTTAGGTATTCTACAACTGCAGATGGTTATTTAGTTGTACGAACTACTTCATCAACTTTAACCTCAAATCCTTCCAATGGAGTAAATTATACAAATGGCAACTCGATTGGTAATGGAACTGTAATTGCTTCAAATGGTGCAACAGCTTTTATCGATGTTAACTTAAACCCATCAACAACTTATTACTATTTTATTTTTGCAAGAAATGGTAATTGTACAGGTGGTATTAAATATTTAACTACAAATCCATTAACAGGAAATATTACCACTACCTCTATTGAGCCATTTAATATTTATTATGGCAATTTACATGCACATTCTTATTACTCAGATGGTAATCAAGACAATCCAAGTTTTACCCCTGCTGATGATTATGCTTATGCCAAAAATTCTTTATGCCTAGATTTTTTGGGAATTTCAGAACACAATCATGCTACTGCAAATATGACTTTAACGAAATGGCCTGCAGGAATAAGTCAAGCTTCAGCAGCCACTACAAGTAACTTTTTAGCATTATATGGAATAGAATGGGGCGTGATAAGCAATGGTGGGCATGTATTGGTTTATGGTACTAATCAACTCATTGGCTGGGAAACTAATAACTACAATGTCTTTGTTCCAAAAAGCAACTATTTAGGAACACCCGAAACAAATGGAACAATTGGTTTATTTAGAACCATAAATACTATGGGTGGAAATGTTTTTGCAAGCTTGGCTCATCCATCAACATCAGACTTTGAAAATATTTCAAACATAGCTTATAATGCAACAGCAGATAGTGCAATAATGGGCTGTGCCATTGCAAGTGGACCCGCATTCTCAACAAATACTTCTTACACCGATCCTCCATCTATACTAAGCTATATTGACTATTATCAAAGAATGCTTTCAAAAGGTTATCACATAGCACCTAGTATTGATCACGATAATCATAATACCACTTTTGGAAGAACAACATATAGCAGATTAGCTGTTGTTGCACCAACCATTTCATCGAATGATTTTTATACTGCAATGCGTAATAGAAATTTTTACGCAACTGAAGATTGTGATACCAGAATTCAGTTTACAATAAATAATAATATAATGGGTTCCATTATTAATGGAGATCAAGCCCCATCAATAAGTATATATGCAGTAGACCCTTCTAATACAACTACACCAACAATTAAATTAATGTATGGAATTCCAGGTAGCAATGTTATTGCAATTGAGGTTGCTTCAACAACTGGAAATATGTTAAACTTTACTGACTTTAATTTAGCAAATGGCAATACAGCTTATTATTATGTAGATATTACAATTGGAACAAATAGAAGTATTAGTGCCCCAATTTGGTACACAAAAAATACAATTGTTCCATTAAATTTTATTGGTTTTAATGCATTAGTAGAAAATGATAAAACCGTATTATTGAATTTTCAAACTACAAATGAAATCAATACAGAAAAATTTATTATTGAAAGAGCTATTAATGGGGTAAATTTTTTGCCTATTAATTCAATACTTTCAAATCAAAATATCAGTTTAAATTATTACTCCACTAAAGATTATCAACCTTTTGCCGGCATTAATTATTACAGAATAAAACAAATTGATAAAGATGGAAAATTCAGTTACTCTAAGATTATCAGTATTAACTTAAAAGAAGTTTTAATTAATGCATTTAATATTTATCCAAATCCAGTAAATGCTGAGTTGAAATTAAATATTCATTCAAAAAATAAAGAAAAAGCCACTTTAATTATTTATGATGTTTGGGGTAGAATTATTTCAAAAGAAGTTAAAGAACTAAGCAAAGGCAATCAAGTTTTAAGTTTAAATACCAACCATTTAACACCAGGAAATTACTTTATTTCACTCCAATGGCCCGAAAATTTCGTCAAACATAAATTTTTAAAATTATTTTAATAATAAGTTAGAATATATTTGCATTTTTTAAAAAAGCTTAACTGTAAAGCACTTTAACAAATTATTAAAGAAAGTTAAGCTGATTTATTGTTTATAATTAGTTTAATTACTTATTTATAATTAATTGAAATCTTAAAAAAATGCTTATTTTAACCAAACTAAATTATATTCGTTGAACTTTTACTATTGATTATTTAAGTTGAAGTGCAAAAAGAGTAGAAAAAATAGATAATAAATCAACTTTTATTTATGATACTAGGCAAACTAACTGACAAACTAAACGACTTCACTGTAGCTGATGACTTGAAGAAAGCCGGTATTTACCCATACTTTAGACCTATTGAAGAAAACCATGATACAGAAGTAGTTATTGAGGGAAAAAGAAGACTAATGTTTGGCTCAAATAGTTACATGGGCCTTACCAATCACCCAAAAGTTAAAGAGGCTGCAAAACTAGCAATTGATAAATATGGTAGCAGTTGTTCGGGTTCAAGATTTTTAAATGGAACCTCAACTTTACATATTGAACTTGAAGAAAAATTAGCTGATTTTGTTGGCAAAGAATCTGCTTTAATATTCACCACAGGATTTCAGACAAATTTAGGAACTGTTTCTGCTTTAACTGGTAGAAATGGCGTTATTATATTAGATGAATTTGATCATGCTTCAATTATTGAAGGTAGCAGACTTTCGTTTTCAAAAGTTTTAAAGTTTGCACACAATGATATGAAGGACCTTGAAACTAAATTAAAATCTATACCATTCGATGTAATTAAAATGATTGTTGTAGATGGTGTATTTAGTATGGAAGGTGATATATGCAATTTACCAGATATAGTTAAATTAGCCAATGAATATGGCGTTTTAGTTATGGTAGATGATGCACATGCTTTAGGTGTAATTGGCAATTTGGGCAGAGGTACTGCAGATCATTTTGGCTTAACTAATCAAGTGGATATGATTATGGGTACTTTTAGTAAATCATTGGCATCTATTGGTGGATTTATAGCTTCTACCTCTTCAATTATCAATTATCTAAAACATCATTCTCGTCCAATGATTTTTAGTGCAAGTATTCCTCCATCTGCAGCAGCAGCTGCCATTGCAGCTTTAGAAATTATTCAAGCAGAGCCAGAAAGAATGGAAGCTTTATGGTCAAATACAAATTACATCAAACGAGCATTAATTGATTTGGGCTTTGAATTAGGAAGCACAGAAACTCCAATTCTTCCAATATACATTCGAGATAATGCCATCACATTCCAATTTACACAAAGATTATTTGAAGAAGGCATATTTGTTAATCCAGTTGTGTCACCAGCTGTAAGAAGTGATTCTTCTTTAATCAGAATGTCAATCATGGCTACCCATACCAAAAGCCAATTAGATCAAGCCATTGAAAAAATTGAAAAAATCGCTAAAGAACTAAATTTACTTAATTTAGTTTATCAATCTTAACTCTTTTTTTTAGATGCTTTAAATTTTAAAAGGCCTTATGGAAATTGTAGTAAAAGAAGTTATCGACTCAACCGATTTAAAGGCTTTTATCAATTTTCCATATCAACTTTATAAAAATCATCCCTATTTTATTCCTCCATTAAAATTCGATGAAAAATTAACTTTAAGTAAAGAAAAAAATCCTGCTTTTGATTATTGTGAAGCTAAATATTGGCTGGCATATAAAGGAAATAAAGTGGTTGGCAGAATTGCTGCTATACTAAATAAATCTTACATAGAAAAATGGGGTAACAAATTTTTAAGATTTGGTTGGATTGATTTTGAAGAAGACATTAACATTACAAAAGCTTTATTACATCAAGTAGAAAATTGGGCCAAAGAACTAAACATGATTGCAGTTCATGGACCAATGGGATTTACTGACCTTGACCATGAAGGGATGTTAATTGAAGGCTTCGACCAATTAGGTACACTTGCTACAATTTATAATTACCCTTATTACCCAAAATTTTTAAAAGCGTTAGGTTATAAAAAAGATGTTGATTGGGTTGAGTACAAAATTACTTTACCAAAAGAAGTTCCTGAAAAACTTGAGAAGTTAGCTTCAATTGTTGAAAGAAGAAATCGTGTTCATGTTGCTAAAATTAAAAAGGCAAAAGAGATAAAAAAATATGCAAAAGACATTTTTTATCTCAT
This sequence comes from Chitinophagaceae bacterium, assembly GCA_031364085.1. Taxonomy (GTDB): domain Bacteria; phylum Bacteroidota; class Bacteroidia; order Chitinophagales; family Chitinophagaceae; genus CAIVPM01. The sequence continues at coordinate 6,099 of JANLVQ010000281.1, read as the reverse complement.
TAACACCACCTATGCAGATTTATTTGGTGTAGTGCCTTTAACAGATAAACAAATTACAACTTATACAAATCAATATTTTTCATTCATTAAACCAGAATATGTTCCTTTGGTTTTGAATGATGAAGGCAAACTCATTGCTTTTGCTGTAAGTATGCCCTCTCTTTCAAAAGCTTTACAAAAAGCTAAAGGAAGTTTATTTCCACTTGGCTTTGCATATATTTTAAAAGCCATGAACAAAAATAATTTGGGAGATTTGTATTTAGTTGGTGTAGATAAAGCTTATCAAGGCAAAGGCATAAATGCTATTTTAATGCATGAGCTCACTAAAACCTTTTTAAAAAACAAAATAGAATACGCTGAATCTAATCCTGAATTAGAAAATAATAAAAGTGTACAATCTATTTGGCAGTATTACGATGCCACACAACATAAAAGAAGAAGATGTTTTATTAAGCACATCAATTCTTAAGCAATCCATACATGCAAAAAAAAATATTAATTACAGGTGCCAGTGGTTTTATTGGTAGTTTTTTAGTTGAAGAAGCTTTAAAAAGAAACTACGAAACCATTGCAGGCATTAGATCATCGAGCAGTAAAGTATTTTTAAACAATCCTATTTTACAGTTTTTAGATTTAGATTGTACTAATGAAATAACTTTAGATAACACTTTAAAACAATACACTGAAAAGTTTGGCAAATTTGATTATATCATTCACAATGCTGGCTTAACTAAAGCAAAAAAGAATGAAGATTATTTTAGTGTAAATTATGCTAATACTAAAAAATTTGTTGAAGCTTTAATTAGAAATAATATTGTTCCTGAAAAATTTGTTTATATCAGTAGTTTAGCTTCATATGGACCAAGCTTATCACTAGAACCCATTTCATCAAAACAAATACAACAACCTTTAACAGCATACGGTAGAAGTAAACTTCAAGCAGAACAATACTTGCATTCAACTTCAAACTTTCCATTTATAATTATTAATCCAACTGCTGTGTATGGACCAAGAGAGAAAGATGCATTTTTATTAATTCAAACTATTGCAAAATATTTAGAAGTTTATATTGGAAATAAGAATCAAATGTTAAGTTGGGTTCATGTTGATGATTTAGTAAATGCAATTTTCATTGGACTCGAATCAAAAGCTACAAATAAAAATTTAATTATTTCTGATACACGAATTTATACCCCTAAAGAATTTAATAGCATTATTAAAAGTGCATTAAATAAAAAAACAATATCATTCACTATTCCAAAATTCATACTTAAATCAGTTACAAATATTTTTGAATTAGTTGGAAAAATAAAAGGGCAAGTTCCTATATTAAACAATGAAAGGTTAAAGGAATTCGAAGCTTTTAATTGGAGTGTTGATAGTTCAGAAATTATTGAATTAGGGTTCTCACCAAAGTATAGTTTAGAAAATGGTTTACCTCAAACCATTCAATGGTACAAAGAAAATGGTTGGTTAAAATAATTCTTTCCCAAAAATTTATTTATTTTTTTTTGATTTTCAATTTTTTAAAATTGAAATGTTAAATTTTTTTTAAGTATTAAACTTAGCAAATCCATAGCTGTCTTAGAAACATAAATGCAAAGACAGAAACATTTAATTCTTTAACCCCAAAAAAGTAAATTATGAAAAAGTATTCAAAAAAATTAGGTGTATTAACTTTAGCTTTTTTTGCAGCTAATATTTCAATGGCTCAAATTAATACCAACTTAAATTCAACAACAAAAGCAGTTACCACTACAACTGTAAATGCAAGTAAAGCTGCTGAAACTGCTACTAAAGCAACAGAAGCAGTAACTAAAGTAGTTAACCAAACTGGTGCAATAGTGAATACTACATCATCAGTTGCAGCAAAAGCTAGTACAGCAGTACAAGCAGAAAATAAAGGTATTGTAAGCAGTAAAATTAAAGCTGATGCAGAAAATAATGTAAGCTTAAAACAACAATCTGAGGCTGTAGAAAAAACTTCAGAAAAAGGTAAAGACATGGTAAATGCTGCTGAAGAAAGAGCTACAAAACCCGCAAAGAAAAATTTAATTTCAGCAGAAAATTCTACAGAAATGAATAATAATTTATCATTAAATTCTAATGGTAAATCAACAACAGCAAATGCAGATGTTGAAGTTAATTCTGAAACAAGAGTTACTAACAATACAGGTGCTAAAGAAAAAGTAGAAGCTACAAAAGATAAGGTTAAGGCAAAAGCTGAAGAAACAAAATCTAAAGTTAAAAATACTGCTGAAAAAGCTAAACCATCAGTTCAAACTAAAGGATCAATTCAAAGCAGTGGCTCAGTAAAATCTGGCAATAAATAATTAGTTATCTGTTTGAAAAACCCAGTAATATGAGGAGCTTCCTGCAAGTTAAGCTCCTCTTTTTTTAACTAAAACTTTATGCCATGACTAATAGAAATAAAATAATGTATTGGATATTAATAATAATATTTCCATTTACATTATCTGCACAAAATAATTCAAAAGATGAGTTTTCTGCTACCCTAGCTTATCAATCATTAGCACATTTTATGGGTAGAACCGATAGTTTAAATTCAAAAGCAACAGTTCCAATAATTTCTTACAAATTCAACGGAGGTTTTTATACTCAAATTGCTGGAGTTTTTGTTCAAAATGATGCTACACCATTTCAATATACAGGTTCAACTTTTGAAGTAGGCTATCACTTTTTACAAAAAGATTCAAATTTTTCTGGTTCGGTTTTTGGAACTTATTTCGATTATAAAGACAAATCAGTTTTAGTAAGGTCTGCCTTAAAATATCAATTAGGATTAAACACCAGCTTTAAAAATTCAATAGTAAATATTAATCCAAGTTTCAACTTAATGTTTAGTGATAAAACAGATATAAACATAGGTCTTGCTTTTGATCATCTATTCATTCAAAAACTAAAAGAGGGTTTTCCCAGAGCACTTGCATTTAACCCAACTATTACTCTCAATGCAGGTACACAAAATTTTACTGAATCATATAAACGAAATATAGGATCCACATTTATACCAATTTATCAAACAGAAACCAAAAGTGTTACTAAGCTCTCTTTTTTAGCAATGGATTTTACTTTACCAATAGTTTATGTTGCAGGAAAGTTTAATGCATTTATAACGCCGTCATATGTGATGCCTTATAACTTAATAAGCTCGGCAGGTGAAAGAGGTGATAATAGATTTTATTTTACAGCGGGTATTGGAATTAGATTTTAAATAACTTAAATTAGTTGATATGAAAAATTCAATAAAAAATACTTGTATCTTTTTAATTTTAGCATTAAACTTAAGTTTTAATGGATGCACTAAAACTAATACAACAACAAGTTTACCAGAAATTAATGCAGAAAATAATAAAGCAGTTGGGGCATCAGCTAACGATTTATTAAGTGGTACAAAATACTATTCACTAAAAATTGAAATTCAATACATGCCAGGATTTCAAGCTGATGCTGCTTCTATAAACAATCTTTACAATTTTGCAAATTCTTTATTAAACAAACCCAATGGTACAACTATTTCGCAAACTCAAATTCCTGCTTCGAGTAAAAACAGTTTAACATTAAACGAAATTGCAAGTATTGAACAAACGAATAGAACTGCAATTACTTCGGGCAATCAAATTGCGGTTTATTTTTTAATTACAGATGCTAATTATTCACAAGCAAATGTTTTAGGCATTGCTTATAGAAATACATCAATTTGCATAATGGGTAAACCCATTAAAGATAATACTGGAGGAATTGGACAAACTAGTAAAACAAAATTAGAAACAACAGTTTTAACACATGAATTGGCACATATTTTAGGGTTAGTAGATATTGGTTCAGCAATGCAAACCAATCATAAGGATGCTGCACATGGTAACCATTGCAACAATACAAATTGTTTAATGTATTATGCATCTGAAACAACAGATGTTTTAGGATTTTTAGTTACAGGAAATGTACCCATACTTGATGCAAATTGCAGAGCAGATTTAACAGCAAATGGAGGTAAATAAAAAAAATATTTTTTATTTTATGGAAAATTCTTCATAAAAGAATCTTGTATGAAAAGAAAAATGAAAAAGTACAAAATTCTATTCATCAGCATTTGCATAATTGCAATTTATGCTTGTGGTAGTGGAAAAAATAAAATAAAAGATTTTGATCAAGTTGTTGCACTTGATGTTGCAAGAGTAGATGCACCAGAAGTGCCTCCACCCCCACCACAAATTGAAGAACAATTAAAATATACTCCTCCGAAGATTGTGAAAGATGAAGAGATTAAAAACAATAAAAATATTGAAATAGACCATCAAAAAATGATCATCAAAAATGGCAATCTTTCAATTAAATCAAAACAAATTGATTCGAGTAAAAAATATTTAGATGTACAATTAAAAAAACATCATGCATATTATGAATCAGAAAATCTCTTCAACGAATCTGATAAAATTTCATATACACTCAGAATAAGAGTCCCTGCAATAAATTTTGAACAGTTTGTTGCTGGAATTGAAAATGGAAAAAATGAAATCATTAGTAAAAGTATTCAAGCAGATGATGTAACTGAAGAATTTGTAGATATTGAAACTCGCTTAAAAAATAAAAGAAATTTTTTAAAAAAATATAACGAGCTTTTAACAAAAGCCAATACCATAAAGGATATATTGGCAATTGAAGAAAATATTAGAATACTACAGGAAGAAATTGAAAGTAAAGAAGGCAGGTTAAAATATTTAAGTCATCAAGTGGGTTATAGCACATTAGAAATCAATTTATTTCAACAAAAAGATTTTATTTTTAAACCAGATGAACAAGACAGCTTTTTTGAACGCGTAAAAAATTCAATCAGTAAAGGATGGTTTTTTATAATTGACTTGTTAATTTTTGTTATAATATTATGGCCTATTGCAATTCTTGCTGGCATTATTTTTTTCATAGTAAAAAAATTAAGTAAAAAATAATACGGTAATATTATACAACAAAATCGCTTCTTACGAGGCGATTTTGTTTATTTAGCTAAATCTATTCTTACTTTCTTATTTTTTATTTTTTCATTTTTAACTAATTGCAACAACCCTCCTACTTTTGATTTTCGAATGGCTACAAAAGAAAAAAAATCTTTCACTTCAATTAATCCAATTTCTTCTTTTTTAAGCTGACCTACATTAGTAAAAAAACCAACTATATCAATTTTATTCACTTTATCTTTCTTACCTGCTGAGATAAACAATGTAGACCATTTTGTTTTTTCAGGTAAAGAAACTTCAGAAGGAATTTCAATTATCTCAGTAATTTCAGTAACATAATCAGGTAGGTTTTCTTCTGGAGATAACATAATTACAATTGTTCCAGAAGCCTCCATTCTAGCAGTTCTACCATTTCTATGTGTATAAATATTTTCAGTAGCTGGTAAATGATAATGAATAATATAACGAATATTAGGAATGTCTAAACCACGAGAAGCAAGGTCGGTAGTAATTAAAATATTATTGCTTCCATTTCTAAATTTGCTTAAAGCACTATCACGTTCTTGCTGCTCCATTGCTCCATGATAAAACTCATTTGCAACACCTTTTTCTTTTAGCATATTGCTAACTCTTTCAACACTTTCTCTATGATTACAAAATACTATGGAGGACTGACCACCTAAATAACAAATTAATTTAAATAAAGATTCAATTTTATCAACTGCATCCGTTCTTACAACTTTTGTGACTAATTTTTCAGCACTTACTTCGTTATCATTTAAATAATTTAATGTAACGGGTTCAGTAAGTTTTAAGAATTCTGGAATTACCACACCACTTGTTGCAGAAGTTAATGTTCGAGTTTGAATGTTAGTTAAAGATTCAACTATAAATGAAACTTCTTCAGTAAATCCTAACTCTAAAGTTTTATCAAACTCATCTAAAATTAAATGTGTAATAGTTTCAACTTTTATATTACTTCTTCTAATATGGTCTGCAATTCTACCAGGTGTACCTACAATAACACTTGGGGCTTCAATTAAATTATTCTCTTCAATTTCACGTTTATGGCCCCCGTAACAACTGGTAATTTTTATTCCTGTTCCCATTGTTTTAAATACCA
>JANLVQ010000254.1:0-1557 GCA_031364085.1 Chitinophagaceae bacterium | reverse complement strand
ATGAAAAAAACGATGATGAAAAAGCAGAAATTAATCAACAAAGTGTTAAATCGCCTTTTGATGATTTGTAATAAAATAACTGTATATTTGATTTTGTATAAAGACTGACGGTTGTCAGACCAAGCCACCCGAAATTGGGTGTATAGGTCTGATTTTGTCAGACCTATATACAAGTTATCTACAACTTTTCATTCAACCCTCCCATTTGCACTTAAAGTGTTGTATTTATTGACTTTATAAAAATGAACTATGCAATTTTAAGCAACAAAAAGCAACGAAACACTTGTTTTGTTGTACCCAATGTTGTACCTTCGTATCACGATGCACCCAATTGAAAACCCTTTATTTACAATACTTTCACTCGTTTGCATTAATTTACAAAAGTAGTATAACATTTCTAAATTCCTAATCTTATGGCATCAGTAAAACTAATTTTAAGAACACATCAGGTTGATCAAACAGGACACAGCCCTTTGTATATCCGAATTATAAAAGATAGAAAAACGAAATTTATCACTGCTGGAGTGAAGTTAAAAGAGAACGAGTGGGATGAAGCAAAGCAGAAAGTAAAAAAGAACCATTCCAATAGTGCCAGAATGAATGCTGCATTATCTCAAAAGATTGCGGATGCCGAAGGTCAAGTTGCAGATATGGAACGTAAAATCAAAACCGTATCGGTTAAAAAACTCAAAGAAGCCATAAAGGGTAAAGAAGTGCCAAACTTTTTTGAATATGCCAGAAAGAGATTAGAGAAAATCAAAAGTACTGTTTCTTATTCCACTTACAGAGCATATACTTCTCAGGTTGATAAATTTGAAAAATATATGGGAACAAAGGATGTGTATTTTGATGAAATTACGGTAGCACTATTAAACGACTATAAATTTCATTTAGGAGATACTTTAGGCAACGGAGATACAACTCAACGCCTTTCCATAATTGTGCTCGGAACCATATTCAGGGATGCAATTCGTGAAGAAGTAATTCCTGAAACTATGTTTCCTTTTAGCAAAATAACCCTCAAAATCAGTTCTTCTAAAAGATTATTTCTTAATAAAGTACAGATTGATGCTTTAACCAATTTAAAGCTAACTGAGGGCAAAAAAGCAATACTATGGAGAGATTTATTCCTGTTTTCCATTTATGCCGGAGGATTGCGTTTTAGTGATGTTATCGAAATGCAATATTCTAATTACAATGAAGCTGAACATAAAATCAACAAACACATTCGTAAAACTGGAAGAGTACACCAGTTCAAAATTGGAAAAGTGGCTATCGATATTTTAGAAAAATACAAAAAAGTAAATGCCAATCACGATGATTTTATTTTTCCGATTATTGTGGATAAAGAAGGCTATTTGAACAGCGAAGCAAGACGTTATTTTCAAACAGCAGCTTTCAATAAATTAGCAAATTGGCATTTGAGAAAGTTGGGCGTAAAAATAAAATTACCTTTCGATCTTTCGTTCCATTTATCAAGACACAGTTTTGCGACAAATGCTTTAAATAATGGTATGAGAATTGAACACGTTTCTAAATTAATGGACCACCGAGACA
>JANLVQ010000238.1:0-16322 GCA_031364085.1 Chitinophagaceae bacterium | reverse complement strand
CCAATCCTAACATCAAAGCCAGCATCTTTTGCAGCTTTTTCAGTATACCCTACACTTGAAATTTCTGGTGTGCAATAAGTACAACCAGGAATATTATTATAATCTAAAGGTTCTGGTAAATGTTTGTGTTTTTTCTCTAAGTATGCCATGTGTTCAGCAGCATTAATGCCTTCTTTAGCTGCAACATGTGCCAATGCTTGTCCTGGAGTACAATCACCAATTGCATAAACACTTGGTAAACTGGTTTGTTGATATTTGTCTGTAACAATTTTGCCTTTATCAACAGCAATATTATTTTGTTCTAAACCTAAATTTTCAATATTGCTTACTACACCAACAGCACTTAATACAACATCAGCTTCTAACACCACTGTTGAACCATCTGCTTTTTTAACCATTGCTTTAACGCCAGCACCAGAAGTTTCAACAGCTTCAACAGAAGCATTGGTCATAATTTCAATGCCTTGTTTTTTATATTGTTTTTCTAATTCTTTCGATACATCTTCATCTTCAACAGGAACAATTCTTGGCATAAATTCAACAATAGTTACTTTAGTTCCCATACTATTATATACATAAGCAAACTCAACACCAATTGCTCCAGAGCCAACAATAATCATGCTTTTAGGCTGTGTTGGTAAAACCATTGCTTCTCTATAACCAATTACTTTTTTACCATCTTGTTTTAAGTTTGGTAATTCTCTACTTCTACCACCAGTTGCTAAAACAATATATTTAGTTTCTACAATTTTTTTAGAACCATCTTGAGCTATAATTTCAACTTTTCCTTTACTTGCTATTTTACCATAGCCCATAATAACGTCAATTTTATTTTTACGCATTAAAAATTGAACGCCTTTACTCATTTTATCTGCAACACCACGACTTCTTTTTATTACTGCATTAAAATCTGCCATTACACCAGTTGCATTGATGCCATAATCTGCACTATGTTTCATGTACTCATAAACCTGTGCACTTTTCAATAATGCTTTTGTAGGAATACAGCCCCAGTTTAAACATATTCCACCTAAACTTTCTTTCTCTACAATTGCAACTTTAAATCCTAATTGAGAAGCTCTAATAGCTGCAGGATATCCACCTGGTCCGCTTCCAATAACAATTAAATCGTATGACATTATGTATTTTTTTAGTAATATTTGCTGCGAAAGTATAGCCAATGCATGAAATAGAAAAACCAAAATGAATCTAAGGAATGATAACCTTATGATCTCCATCTATTTCTTGCCATAAAACCTTTACTTTTTCGCCTGTTAAAGTTTCAATTGCTCTGCCAGTATAATCTGGATGAATGGGAAATTCTCTACATAGTTTTCTATCTATCAAAACACAAAGTTCCACTTTTGCTGGTCTGCCAAAAGCAAGAAGTGCATCTAAAGAAGCCCTTATGGTTCTTCCAGTAAACAATACATCATCAACAATAATCACTCTTTTACCTTCAATGCTAAAAGGCATAGAGGTTTCAGTGGCAATGTGAAGATTATCTCTAATGTCATCTCTGTAAAAAGTAATATCAAGTTTGCCATAATTCACTTTACAATCAGATAATTGTTGAATGCACTCAATAATTTTATCGCTAAATAAAACACCTCTGGGTTGTAAACCAATAATGGTGATTTCGTTTTCTGCAGATGCAGTTTCAATGAGCTGTAAAGCCAATCTTTTTATTATAAGTTGTATTTCGTTTGCTGTTAAAATGGTTTTCATCTTCTATGATTTAAACAAATTAATCATTAATTCACTAACAAATCTAATTCTTCACAATTTATAAAAATTCAATTTAACTAAAAATCAAAATAATAGATTTGCCGAAACAATTGTTTTATGCCTGAATTTATTATTACCTGCCCAAATTGTCAGCATGAGTTTGAAGCTACAGATAGTTTAAGAACTCAAATTCAAAAAGAATTGAATGACACAGCCAAACAATGGCAAACAAAAAAAGAAGAAGAGTATAATACCAAATTGGCTGAGCAAAAAGAAAAATCGGCCATTGAAAAGCAAGACTTGGAAAAGGTTTTGCAAGAAAAAATAAAAAATGCTGTTGCTTTAGATTTTGAAAATAAATTAAAAGATTTGCAAAAAGCAGATGAAGAAAAAAATAAAAAACTTTTTGAAGCCAATAAAAGAGAAGCAGAATTTTTAGAAAAAGAAAGACATTTTAAAGAAAAAGAAGCTGAACTTGAACTAACTCTTCAAAGAAAGTTATTGGAAGAAAGTAATAAAATGGCTGAGGCCAATAAAAAAAATGAAGCTCTACGGTTGGAGCAAATTAGAGAAGAATTTCAATTTAAATTGGCAGAAAAAGAAAAGCAATTGGAAGACCAAAAAAAATTGGTTGACCAAATGAAACAAAAAGCAGAACAAGGTAGCATGCAAATGCAAGGTGAAGTGCAGGAGTTGTTGTTGGAAAAATTATTGTCAGCAACATTTCCCTTTGATAAAATTGAAGAAATAACAAAAGGGGTTAAAGGTGCAGATTGTATTCAAACTATCCGTAATCATATAGGCTCTGAAGTTGGAAAAATTATTTTTGAAAGTAAAAGAACAAAAGAATTTTCGAAAGATTGGATTGATAAAATAAAGATGAACATGAGAAGTTCAGGTGCTGATATTGCTGTTATTGTTACACAAGCTTTGCCTAAAGACATTGAAAAATTTGGTGAAAAAGATGGTGTTTACATTTGCACTTTTGCAGAGGTGAGGAGTGTAGCTGCTATATTACGTAATGCTTTATTGAAAATTTTTGAAGTGAAAAAAAGTCAGCAAAACCAAGGCGATAAAATGGTGATGTTGTACGATTATTTAGTAGGAAACGAATTTGGTGAACAATGGAAAGCCATTCGTGAAGGATTTATGAGTATGAAAAATTCTATACAAAGAGAAAGAGATGCTATGGAAAAACTTTGGAAAGCCAGAGAAAAACAATTAGAAAAAGTTTTGCTTAATGCCACTCATATCAGAGGCAGTATTGAAGGCATTGCTGGGGCAGATACTATCAATTTAAATTTATTAGATGATGTTGATGATGCATTGTTGTTGGAGTAAAAACTGTTTTTTATTTTGTTGTTTTTGCACCAATTTGTTTGCCTAATTTTTCATATTCAACGTCATTTGGTTCCCAAAGTTCAATTTTGTTACCTTCTACATCAAGAATATGAATAAATTTTCCATAACTAGCAGTTTCAATAGAATCAGTAATGATAACACCATTTTTTTTAAATTGCTCAACAAGAGATGCTAAATTTTCTACTCTATAATTAATCATATAATCTTTTGTAGATGGCTCAAAATATTTTGTCTTTTCTGAAAAAGGACTCCATTGTGTAAAGCCTTTTTTTGTAGTGTCTTCACCTTGTCGCCATTCGAACACAGATCCATATTTGTTTGTATTCAATCCAAGATGAGTTTGATACCATTCTCTCATTGCAGCAGGGTCTTTACATTTAAAGAAAATGCCGCCAATTCCTGTTACTCTTCCAACTTTATTTTGTGTTACAGACTCATTAGTAATGATTGATTTTACCGCAAAGCCAAAACAGAAAGATATAATTATTGTTAAGGCTAATAGTGTTGTTTTTTTCATATTGTATTTTCTTTAGTTAATTAAAAATATTAAAAATTTTCAATTATTTATTTTTATTGACCCAACAAAAAAACCTCGACTGATTGTTCATATCGAGGTTTTGGTTCCAAAGCTTAAGGAGGCTTTATTGTTTCGTCAGAACCAATTTAGTTGGTTTATATCTTAATTCATCACCTTCAATTGCAATGATGTAAACTCCACTAGTTAAATATTGTTCTTCAATTAAATTAACTGTAACTTGATTTTCTCCTTTAATAGTATTGATTAATTGTGTTTTAATTAATTTACCAGTAGATGCTTCATACACTTTTAATTGTGCTGAAGTTGAAACTTCACTTGTAAATCTGGTTAAGAATTTACCACTACTTGGATTAGGGAATATTACAATTGGATATACTTTAATCTCACCAGAATTATCAACATTTGTCAATCTTACTTTACTCATGTCAACACTAATTGGAGTGGCAACACCACTGCTATTGATAAAGCTAAAGCATACAGCAGTAATATCAGCTGCAGTAATAGGAGTGCTGTATTTAGCAGATTTCAACTGATTAAAGTTTACAGTGTATTCTTTATTCTCTCCATCAATTGGTAAAGTGTAATGGTATTGATCTTCCCATTTAGTAATACTCTTCTTCACTAAAGTTACATTTACTCTTCCAGCACCAGAAACTTTAGCTTTAAAGATGATGTTTTTGAATGCAGTAACATCTTCTTCTAAACCACCACCCATCATGGTTTTATAAATAGTGATATAGTTTTTAGACGTTCCTTGCAATTGAATATTTCTCATTAATCTATACTCATCATTATTGCTAGAGAAATTTAGTTCATTCACTACATCAAACTTAGTAATTGAAGTTTTAGTTTTATCATAATCAAGACTCCAAGTGCCATCTGCTAAGTAAACTAAGTCGGTTAAATTATTATTCAAGTAAACATATATACTTCCTTCATAGTAATCTTTTACAGGGATTGTTAAAGTGCTAATGCCATTAGCTGCAACTGTAAATGGTAATTTACGTTTGCTTGAAATTGCATTTTCATTTGTTTTTTCTTGTAACTCAAAATAGCCAGATGTATAGCTTGTACTATTCTTAAATGTTACAGTTAAATCAGTTGCTTTTCTATGACCTTTACTGATATAAGCTTTTGGTAAATCTGCATTTGTAACACTATTTACACTAGCATTGTTAATTAATTTTCCAATAATATCATTTGCCATAGCTTCCACCATTTCATAACTTACAGCCCATAATTGGAAGTTATATAAGTTTTCATCTGGTTGATAGTTATCGGTAAACCAATTACTTTGTAAACTGATTGTGTTTCTATTTGCTTTAGTACCTGCACTTAAATTAATTGCATATTCTATTTCACCAGTTCTTTGTTTAATTTGATAAGCCATTAATTGATAACCACGAACTGTAAGATTTTTAACATCTAATAATTCAGCTCCTTTTAATCTATCGCAAATTGGTTTAGTGTGATTGTATACATCGCCTAAAGTTTTGGTACCAAATGCAACTGCTTTTGTAATATTATCTTTTGTATAATCTACAGCAAGAATCTCAACAGCATTTGTAAAATTGATAATATCTAATGGAGTACTGATATATGCAGCATTAGTGTTGTCTACAGAAGCTGGAACCAATGCATTTAATGTTAAATCATTTGGTCCGTTTACTATTATTCCACTTTGAGTGAATTTAGTACTGCTTCCATATCCATTAACTTCAGGAACACTTTTTACAGCATTGCCATATAATCGTTTACTAATAACATCTCCAAGAGATTTGCTTTCAATTCCACCACCACCACCACCACTTACAAAACCACAAGTATCAATAATGGTTAAAGTAATAATACTATCGCAACCTAAAGCACATGGAACATGTATATAATAAGTACCTGGTGATTGATAAGATTGTCCTCTGAAAATATAGTTACAAGGTCCACAAACTTTTACACAAATGCTACTTGTTCCAGTAATTTTTGCATAAACATAAATTGTATTTGATGTAGCTGAACAGCCTGATCCATTTCCTGCAACCACATAATAGTTACCAGATGTTGTTGCTACATAACTTGTACCAGTTGCTCCAGGAATTAATACTCCATTTTTATACCATTGATTTCCTACTGAACAATTTGAATATAAAGTAACACTTCCTCCAAAACAAAATGTTGTTGGTCCACCTGCTACAATGGTAACATTTGCTGGCATTGAAACAACTGAAATTGTATATGTTGTTGAAGATGTGCAACCAAATGAATTAGTTACAGTATATGTAATTATTGCTGTTCCTCCAGAAATTCCACTCACAATTCCATTTGTAGTTACTGTTGCAATTGAATTATTATTGCTAGTCCAGTTGCCATATAATGTACCACAACTTAATGTTATCGTGCTTCCTACACATACACTTGAAGGTCCATAAATAGGAGATATTGGTGGAAGTGGATTAACATTTACAGTATGGGTTACTGTTGAAGTACATCCATTAGAATTAGTAACTGTGTAGCTAATTACTGTTGTTCCTTGAGCATTTCCTGTAACCAATCCTGAATTGCTAACAGTTGCAACATATGTGTTGCTGCTTGTCCAAATACCACCTGGTGTTGAATTGTATAATTGTAAAGTACTTCCTATACAAACATTTGGACTTGGATTACATGTAATTGGACTAAGATTCGGATTTGCATAAACAGTAATTGTATAAGTAACAATAGTACTGCAACCAAATGAATTCGTAACTGTATAACTAATTGTTGCTGTACCAGCAGAATTTCCTGTTACAATTCCTCCATTGCTAATACTTGCAACTGCAGAATTACTGCTGCTCCAAGTTCCACTGCCTGACATGCAATTTAATTGTATTGTATTTCCAACACAAACAGTATTTGGCCCAGTGATAGGTGAAACTATTGGATTTGGATTTACTGTAATATTTTTAGTTACTGTTGTGCTACATCCATTAGCATTAGTAACTGTATAGCTTATTGTTGTTGTTCCAGCAGAATTACCTAAAACTACTCCATTATTAACAGATGCAACTGAAGGGTTACTACTACTCCAAACGCCATTTGGAGTTCCAGAATTTAATGTAATTGTATTTCCAACACAAACTGAATTTGGTCCACTAATTGGAGAAACTATTGGATTTGCATAAACTGTTACAGTTTGAGAAACAGTTGTTGTGCATCCATTTGAATTTGTAACTTTATAGCTAATTGTAACTGTACCAGGTATGTGACCAGTTACAACTCCAGTTTGACTGATTGAAGCGATATTCGAATTACTTGTACACCAAACTCCACCAGGTGTTACATTACCAAATAAGATTGTTTCGCCAACACAAACACTGCTTGGTCCAGAAATAGGAGCCACAATTGGATTATCGTAAACTGACACCAGTATTGAAACAGTAGTACTGCAACCAGTTGTATTATTAGTTACTGTATAATTTATAGTTGCTGTTCCTGCTGCAATAGCTGTAACAGTTCCAGTTGAACTTACAGTTGCTATATTTATATTACTACTACTCCATACACCACCTAAAGTTGAACTGCTGAGAGATGTATTTTGACCCACACATAAAGATGAAATTCCTTGAATTGGTGCAACTACAGGATTTGCATAAACTGTAACATTATGAGTTACTGTTGTACTACATCCATTTGAATTTGTAACAGTATAACTGAAAGTAACATTTCCTGGTGCCACACCTGTTACTAAACCATTATTATCTATTGTTGCTAAACTATTATTACTGCTACTCCATACACCATTTGGAGTTGAATTATTTAATTGTAAAGTACTATTTACACAAACTTTTGGTGCAGGTGAACAAGTTATTGGAGCAACAATTGGGTTTGGATAAACAGTAATATTTTTTGTTGCTATTGTGCTGCATCCATAGGAGTTGGTTACTGTGTAGCTAATTGTTGAAGTACCTGGTGAAATACCTGTTACTACTCCATTTGAATTTACAGTTGCTACAGTAGTATTGCTGCTGCTCCAAACTCCATTTGATGAACTAGATTGTAGAGAGATTGTATTACCTACACAAACACTATTTGGTCCAGTAATTGGTGAAACAATTGGATTTGGATTAACTGTAATTGTTTTAGTTACTGAACTTGAACAGCCAAATGAATTGGTTTCTGTATAAGTAATAGTAACTGTTCCAGCATTAAATCCTGTAACAATACCAGCATTACTAACTGTTGCTATATTTGTATTACTGCTAGACCAAGAACCTGTATTTGAAGTACAAGTTAATGTAATGCTATTTCCAACACAAACTTGGCTTGGTCCACTAATTGGACTTAATACTGGAGTTGGATTTACTGTAATATTTTTTGTTACTGTTGTAGAACAACCATTTGAATTGGTTACTATATAACTAATTACAACATTTCCAGCACTATTTCCTGTTACTACACCAGTATTTGAAACTGAAGCTATTGAATTATTACTTGAGCTCCAATTTCCACCAGATGTGTTATCAGACAAGGTAATACTTTGTCCAACACAAACTGCACTTGGTCCAGTAATTGGGTCAACAATTGGATTAGCATATATAACCATCACTATAGAAGCTACAGTTGTACATCCATATTGATTGGTTACAAAATAGCTGAAAGTTAAAGTTCCTGGAGCAATAGCTGAAACAACACCATTATTATCAATTGTTCCAAAATTCGAATTACTGCTTCCCCAAACTCCATTAGGAGTTGCATTACTTAAAGTAGCTGTTTGCCCCACACATAAATTACTTGGTCCATTTATTGGTGTTACAATTGGATTAGGATTTACTGTGAATGATTTTGTTACAATTGTTGTACATCCATTTGAATTGGTAACTGAATAACTAATGGTTGTATTTCCTGCAGATATTCCTGTTACTAATCCATTACTGTTTATGGTTGCAATACCAGGGTTACTGCTACTCCATGTTCCATTAGGAGTGGCATTAGTTAAAGTGGTTGTTTGTCCCACACACAATCCATTATTTCCTTGAATGGGGGCAACTAATGGATTAGAATTTACTGTTACATTATAAGAAACTATAGTACTACAACCATTCAAATTGGTTACAGTATAATTTATTGTAACGCTACCTGCACTAACACCTGTTACAATTCCATTATTATTTATTGCTGCAACACTTGGATTGCTGCTGCTCCAAGTTCCTCCACTTGTGCTATTAGTAAGGGTTATAGTGCTATTAACACAAACTTGATTAGGACCTTGAATGCTGTTTACAATTGGATTCGCATAAACAGTTACAATTTTCGATTGAGTAGTTGAACATCCGTTACTATTTACAACAGTGTATTCTACTATTGTTGAACCAGCTGAATTTGCTAATAAAACTCCTGTTGTAGAATTTATTGAAGCCACACCTGGATTGGTACTGCTCCAAGTTCCTCCATTAGTTAAGCTACTGTAAGGAGAATTTTGTCCAACACATAAACTAGAAACTCCATTTATTGGTGATACTACAGGATTTGCAAATACATCAACAATATAAGATACTATTGTTGAACAACCATTTGAGTTGGTCACTTTATATGTAATGGTAACTTGTCCAACAGCATTTCCTGTTACTACACCATTTGTATTTATTGAGGCAATAGATGGATCACTGCTACACCAAACTCCATTTGGAGTATTATTAGTAAGTGTTATGGTTTTTCCTATACATACACTTGTTGGTCCTGATATTGCAGAAACAGTTGGATTATTATAAACATTTATTGATTTTGTAACAACTGTTGTACAAGAATGTGAATTGATAACTGTATAGCTAATTGTTACATTACCAGCAGCGATTCCTGTAACAACTCCACTGTTATTTATTGTAGCAACACCAGAATTGTTACTACTCCATGTACCATTTGGAGTAGAATTACTTAAAGTTGTATTTTGGCCAACACATAAATCATTTGCTCCTACTATTGCAGCAACAGTTGGATTTGCATAAACAGTTACAATATCTGATTTTGTTGTACTACAACCTAAATTATCTGTCACTGTATAATTGATAGAAGTGCTACCAGCACTTACACCAGTTACTACACCATTATTATTGATATTAGGTGTTACAGTTGCAATATTAGTATTGCTGCTGCTCCAAGCACCATTAGGTGTTGCATTGGTTAATGTTGTTGTATTTCCAACACACACTTCAAAAATGCCTACATTATTAGCAACTATTGGTCTTGGATTAACTGTAATTGATTTTGATACTTTTGTACTGCAACCAGTTGATGAGTTAGTTACTGTATAGTTAATATTTGTGGTACCTGAAGAAACTCCAAAAACAACACCACTACTATTTACAGTTGCAATTGTAGTATTATCGCTACTCCAAACACCATTTGGTGTTGAATTCAAAAATTGAGTAGATGTTCCCTCACAAACTGTATTACTACCACTTATATTAATAACTATTGGATTTGCATTAACTGTAATATTTTTTGTTACAGTTGTGCTACAGCCAGATGTACTGTTTGTTACAGTATAACTTATTGTTGCAGTTCCTGGTGAGTTTGCTGTGATTAAACCTGTTGAATTGATAGATGCTATTGACGAATTGCTACTACTCCAAACCCCACCAGAAGGAGAGTTGTTATAATATTGAGTTGTGTTGCCCACACAAATTGAGGAACTACCTGTAATAGGACCAACAACAGGGCTATTATAAACTGTTATTGGTAATGAAACCAATTTACTACAGCCATTACTATTTGTAACGGTATAACATATTGTTGCATTTCCTAAAGAAACTCCAGTAACTAAGCCATTACTATTTACAGTAGCAACTCCAGTATTTGTGCTTAACCAAACTCCTCCACTAGGGCTACTAGTAAAATAAACCGGACTACCAATACAAATGTTTGAAGGCCCTACAATAGGAGATGGTGTTGGACTTTGATATACAGTTACTTGTTGTGAAACTGTTGTACTACAACCATTTGAATTAGTTACAGTATAATTAATATTTGTTGTTCCAGGGGTTATACCAGTTACTAATCCTGTACTACTATTAACTGTTGCAATACTAGTATTATCACTACTCCATACACCTCCAGGAGTTGAGTTTGAAAAATTTGAGTTTTGGCCAGTACATAATGTATTAATACCAATGATAGGAGAAACAGTTGGATTTTGACTTACAGAAACTACAAATGGTGATGATGCATAATAATTTCCATTATCATATAATATAACAGTATATGAGCCACCAGAAGTAGCTACAAAATTTTGACCAGTTGCCCCAAAAATTAATGCTCCATCTTTATACCACTGATTTCCGTTGGCATAAGATGAGGTTAATGTAATACTACCTCCTACACAAATGGTAGAAGATCCTGTAGTAGAAATAGATGGATTACCACAACACAATCCCTGAAAATCTAAATTTTGATTGTGGTTGTTTAAATCAATACTAATTGTTCTATACTTAATTGAAGTTTTACTAACTGGATTTGCATTTATTAAATTAGCAAAGCCAATTGTATTTATCATAAGTAGAACCGAAACGATTAACATTCTGGTAAATTTCTGTAACATGTTATATTGTTTTATATGTATAATCATCACCCAAGATTTTATTCTTTAGTAGAGTAGGATAAACAAGAATGGTACTTTTCAGCACATTTTTAGGTTTATGGTAAGTAAACCATTGTTTAAGGGTAGATGATTGAAGAGTAGATAAATACAGATAATTGTATTATAAAACAATTCAAAAAACGGATTTTTGTTTCCTTTTAGGGTGGGGGATTGATAGTAGATAGAACTTCTACAATAGTATTTAAACGAAAAAAGGTTGTGTTTATTGTCGAAATAGTTTTATACCTCCATTTTCAATGAAACTATCGGTTACTTTAGCAGTTGTTATTAAGTTTTTTTATTAAATAGGTAGTTTTCTTTAATAGTGAATAAAAAAAGTAAAAGATATTATTGAGAATTAATTTCAACTCCTTACTTTTGCAATCCGAAAAAATCGGATAAAATTATTATTGTTATGGCAAGAGTATGTCAGGTTACAGGTAAAAAGCCAATGGTTGGAAATAGTGTTTCACATTCTAACATTAAAACTAAAAGAAGATTTCTACCCAACTTACAAACCAAGCGTTTCTTTTTTGCTGAAGAAGATCGTTGGGTTACTTTAAAAGTTTCTGCAGAAGCAATTAGAACTATAAATAAAAATGGTTTGTCTGTAGTACTAAAAGGCATGCGTGCCGCAGGTGCAAAAATTTAATTTGATTATTAGGTTAACAAACCTTAAAAATTCTAACAATGGCAAAAAAAGGAAACAGAGTTCAAGTAATATTAGAATGTACTGAGCATAAAGCAACAGGTTTAGCTGGTACTAGCAGATATATTACTGTAAAAAACAAAAAAAATACTCCAGAGCGTTTGGAGTTAAAAAAGTACAACCCTTTATTAAAAAAAGTAACAGTACACAAAGAAATTAAATAATATTTTGATCACTATTTTTCTATAGTTAATCAAACAACAAAAAAAATAATACGAGATGGCAAAAGCAGCAAAAACCGCGATTAAAACAAAAGACCAAAAAGCAGCAGCTGAAGCAAAAAATTGGACAAAAGTTATTAAATCTGTTCGTAGCCCTAAAACTGGTGCATATACTTTTAAAGAAGCAATTATTCACAAAGACAAAATCAAAGATTTTTTGTCGGCTAAATAAATTTTTCTACAAAATATTTTAAACAAAGCTTTTCTGAACATTTCGGAAGAGCTTTTTTTTAATCAACTAACTTCACTTCATCTTGTAAAAAATAGCTATGAGTTTTTTCGATAAATTATTTGGTAAAAAAGAAAAAGAAACTTTAGATGCTGGTTTAACTAAAACAAAAGAAAATTTCTTAACAAAAATCAGCAAAGCAATTGCAGGTAAAACTGTAGTTGATGAAGATGTTTTGGATGAACTTGAAGAAGCTCTATTAACTGCAGATGTTGGTGTTGAAACTACATTAGCTATTATAGATAGAATTGAAAAAAGAGTTAAACAAAACAAATATTTAGGTACTAATGAACTGAATACATTTTTACAAAATGAAATTCAAGATGTATTAGTAAACCAAGAAGATGAGGCTTATAAAAATTTTGAAATTGATACAAATAAAAAGCCTTATGTAATTTTAGTTGTGGGAGTAAATGGAGTGGGAAAAACTACAACAATTGGTAAATTAGCATTCAATTATAAAAAAGCTGGTTATAATGTTTTATTGGGTGCTGCCGATACTTTTCGTGCAGCTGCAGTTGATCAATTAACTATATGGAGTGAAAGAGTAGGTGTGCCTATTGTAAAACAAAAAATGGGCAGCGACCCGAGTGCTGTTGCTTTTGATACAGTTCAAAGTGCTATTGCTAAAGGTTCAGATGTGGTAATTATAGATACTGCAGGAAGATTGCACAATAAAATTCATTTGATGGATGAGCTATCTAAAATTAAAAGAGTTATTCAAAAAATATTGCCCAATGGACCAGATGAAATTATGTTAGTGTTAGATGGAAGTACAGGACAAAATGCCATTGAACAAGCAAAACAATTTACAGCAGTAACACCTATCAATTCGTTAACCATAACAAAGCTTGATGGCACTGCAAAAGGGGGCGTTGTTTTAGCAATTGCACATCAATTTAAAATACCTGTAAAATTTATTGGAATAGGAGAAAGAATGGAGGACTTATTAGTTTTTGATAAGAAAGAATTTGTAAAAAGTTTATTCAATTTAAATAAATAAAAAATCCTCTAGTTAATAAATAACCTATCTAAAACAGATAGGTTATTTATTTTTTCCTAAAAAATAATCTCACAGGAACACCTTTAAAATCAAAATGATTTCTTAATTGATTTTCTAAATAATTTTTATATGGCATTTTAATATCGTCTGGGAAATTTGTAAAAAATGCAAACGATGGAACATGTGTAGGTAATTGAGTAATAAATTTTATTTTTACTGAATGACCACGCACTACTGGTGCATGATAATTCTCCACTGCTTTCAACATTACTTCATTAAGCTTTGATGTTGGTATTCTTCTACTTTTTGCATCAAAAACTTGTAATGCAATTTCTATTACTTTAAAAATTCTTGTTTTATCTTTTGCCGAAATAAACAATACAGGAACATCATTAAAAGGGGCTAATTTTTCTTTTAATTTTTTCTCGTAATCTTTGGAAGTATTAGTTTCCTTTTCAACTAAATCCCATTTATTAACTAGTACAACAATTCCTTTACCTTTTCTTGCAGCTAAACTATATATGCTTACATCTTGTGCTGTTAGTCCATTTTCTGCATCAACAACTAACATACAAACATCTGCTTCATCCATTGCTTTTATTGCACGTATAACAGAGTAAAATTCTAAATCATCTTTCTCTTTATTTTTCTTTCTAATACCAGCTGTATCTATTAAAATAAATTCTTTGTTGAATAGATTATAATGGGTGTGAATTGAATCTCTAGTGGTTCCTGCAATAGCACTAACAATTGTTCTTTCTTCTCCAATTAGTGCATTTAATAAAGATGATTTGCCCACATTAGGCTGACCAATTATTGAAAATTTTGGTAATCCAGAATTATCACCTGCATTGGCATCTTTTAGATCAATTCTTGCAGTAATAGCATCTAAAACTTCTCCTGTACCACTACCACTTAAACTACTTACATTGTAAATAGTTTCGAAACCTAAACTATAAAATTCTGTAGCTTCTAATTGGCGTTGAGGATTATCAACTTTATTTACAACTACATAAACGGGTTTATTAGTTTGGCGTAAAATTGTAGCCATATTTTCATCCAAAACTGTAATACCTGTAGCTACTTCTACCATAAAAATTATGGCATCTGCTTCATCAATTGCAATCTTAACTTGCTTACGAATTTCTGATTCAAAGATATCAATTGAATGAGGAACAAAGCCTCCGGTATCAATAACATTAAAGGTTTTACCATTCCATTCGCAAATTCCATATTGTCTGTCTCTGGTAACACCACTAACATCATCAACTATTGCTTTTCTTTCTTCTAATAAACGATTAAAGAATGTGCTTTTACCAACATTGGGTCTGCCTACTATTGCAACTGTATAACTCATTTTATAAAATTAAAAAGTCAAAAGTTAAAATTAAAAAACACATATTATTTTGTTTCTTTTTAACTCGACTTTATTCAACATTTAATATTTTAAATTCAACATTATTAATAACCAAATTCTTTTAATTGTAATTCGTTATCTCTCCATTTGGGTTTAACTTTTACAAACAATTCTAAAAATACTTTTTGCGAAATAAATTTTTCAATATCCTGTCTTGCTAATGTGCCAAGCTGTTTAATCATACTTCCATTTTGTCCAATTAAAATCGCTTTTTGTGTTTCTCTTTGAACAACAATATCAGCTTGTATTTTAACTAAGGTATCTTTTTCTTTATATTCATTTATCATTACTGCAACATGATATGGAATTTCATCATGAAACAGTTGATACACTTTCTCTCTGATCAATTCACTTACAAAAAATTTTGTTGGCAAATCACTTAAATCATCTTCACTATAAAAAGGAACGCCTTCTGGTAAAAGTTCAATAATGGCATTCAATAATTTTGGTAGATGATGTTGATGTAATGCAGATACTTTTATTAACTTATTTGCATAAGGCTTATTTGCAAAAAAATTAGCAGCATCAGCTATTCTGCCATTATGTGCTTGATCAATTTTATTTAAGATAAGTAGCGTTGGAATTTTTAATTTTAATGATGAAAACATGGTGTCTAATGCTTCAAAATCATCATTTACATCTGCAATTAACAAAGCAACATCAGCATCTTCTAAAGCACTTTTAACAGCTGCCATCATTCTCTCATGAAGCTTATATTTAGATTCAATAATTCCTGGGGTATCACTAAATACAATTTGATATTCTGTTGGTTTACTTAAGAACCCTTTAATACGATGACGAGTAGTTTGCACTTTTGGAGAAACTATTGCCAGCTTTTCTCCAAGTAAAGCATTTAATAATGTGCTTTTGCCTGCGTTAGGTTTACCAAAAATGTTTACAAATCCCGATTTCATATTGCTGCAAATGTAATTGAATGCTTGCTAAGCAAAGTTTATGTTTTGTTATAAGATAGATAAAACAACAAATGTTCCTACTGGAACATTTGAAAGGTTAGCATATTTTGTTTTGTTATTTATTTCTTGGTAACTTATTCATATAATCAAATCGTTTGCTACTATATTCTGCCATATTTGGTACAGAATCAACATTATAATCTCCTGCTTCAAGTTTTGCTTTGGTTTCACTGAATGCTTCTAGTGTTTGCTCAATATCAGCATCTGTGTGAATTGCAGAAGGAATTAAACGATAGATAATATGCCCCTTTGGAATTACAGGATACAAAACTATTGAAGTAAAAATGTGATAATTTTCTCTTAAATCCATACACATTGCAGCGGCTTCTTCAATACCACCTTTCATGTAAACTGGAGTTACTGGAGTATTTGTTGCACCAATATCAAAGCCTCTTTCTTTTAATCCCTGCTGGAGCTTGCCTGCATTACTCCATAATTTGTCTTTGAGCTCAGGAAGATTTCTCAACAGTTCCATTCGTTTCAGGTTACCAACCACCAATGGCATGGGTAAGCTTTTCGCAAATATCTGCGAGCG
>JANLVQ010000218.1:0-12684 GCA_031364085.1 Chitinophagaceae bacterium | reverse complement strand
CAATGGTGAATTTGGGCGATTTAATGAGTGGTAATGAAGAAGAGTTATTAAAAGCAATGGCGTTACCAGAAAATATAAATAAAGTTAGATGGATGCAAATGCTTGGAACTTTTGCTATGATGTTTTTGCCAGCTTTCTTATTTGCATTAATTGTAGGAAAACAGCCAATAAATTATTTAGGATTAAATAAAAGCACCAACGCACAACTTATATTTTTAGTAATTGCAATAGCAATCACTGCACTTTTTTTAAGTGGAGGTTTAGGTGAATTGAATAAATTGATTCCTATTTCAAAAACATGGGAATTGAAATTCAAAAAAATGGAAGATAAATATAGTGATCAAGTAATGATGTTGGCTAACATGAAATCGATTGCAGATTATTTTATTTCATTATTAATGATTGCTATTTTACCAGCATTATTCGAAGAATTATTTTTTAGAGGTGCTTTACAAAAACTTCTTGTGGGTTGGTTTAAAAATGCACATGTAGCCATTTTTGTTACCAGTTTTTTATTCAGTATTATTCATTTTAGCTACTATGGTTTTTTGCCAAGATTAGCTCTGGGATTAATGTTGGGCTATATTTTCTATTTCAGTAAAAATATTTGGCTTAGTATTTTGATGCATTTTATTAATAATGGAGTAGCGATTACAGCATTATATTTAGCAACTAGAAAAGGAGAAGATCCAAAAAAAATTATGGATGAAAGTTATCCCCTTTGGGTAGCAGGTATTACATTAATAATTGTTTTGTACTTATTTAAAATTTACAAATCTGCTTGTGAAAAATATACTTTACAAGAATCAAACGATCAAGTGAATCTTCATTAAATAATGGCACTCAATATAAATACATTAAGAACCAGAAGTCTCACAGCACTTTTTTTTGTTGTGATTATGCTTAGCGGGTTATTGTATAATTATTGGTCGTTCTTTATTTTATTTAGCATTATTCATTTTGGTTGTTGGATTGAATATCAAAAATTAGTTGGAATAATAGATGAAGGATATCAGAAAGTTCACAAGCAAGACAAACTTTTAGTTATGCTTGGTGGCTGGGGATTCATGTTGATGATGGTTAATCAAAATATTGATTTCATCAATATGAATTTAAATAACTTAGGTAAGTGGTTGATTATTTTTGCAGTCATTGAAATAACATTATTTAACCTTATTTCAGGAGGTTCATATAGACTTAAAAACATCCTCCTCTCTTTATTTGGTCTCTTTTATATTTCTCTAAGTTTTGGTTTAATGATTAGTTTAAGAAATCATGGAATGATGTTTAAAGGCAAATCATTATTTATTGATTTTGGTTTTGCATTACCCTTGTTACTTATAGTTTCAATTTGGATAAATGATACTATGGCATATATTGTTGGTTCATTAATAGGGAAAAATCCACTTTCATCTATCTCCCCAAAAAAAACTTGGGAAGGCACTATTGGTGGAGCAGTTTTATGTGTGATAACCATTTGCAGTTTAGTTTATTTTTTAGATGATTCACTTGTAATACTAGCAGCAATTGTATCAAGTACTGCAGCAATTTTTGGAACACTTGGTGATTTATTAGAAAGCAAATTAAAAAGATTAGCGAACGTAAAAGATAGTGGTAACTTTATGCCTGGTCATGGTGGATTTTTAGACAGATTCGATTCGCTTTTAATTGCTACTCCATTTGTTTGGTTAGCTTTAAAAATATTTAGTCATTATATCAACTAAAGTTGTAATTGGATTAACATCTATTTTACTACCTTAAGTATTATTTATACTCGTAAAAAATAATTTTTATCTTCTAACAAAGATGTTTTAAATAATTTTAAAAAAACAAACGAAATACTTACATTTACTAAAATAAATTGGCTTCTTCTTTCTGTTTTTTTTATAGTTCTTTATTTTCTGGTCTTATAATTTTAATTTTTCTACTTCAAAATTTTATATTATGAAAACAAATAATGTGGTAAAAATTATTGTACTTTTTTGTTTTATACTTCTAACTCTTAAAGCAACTATTGCTCAAACTTATAATTCATATAACGACCTAGCAAAAGAAGCTGTAGATAAAAAAAATTATAGTTTAGCTATTGAATATTGTAACAAATCAATCGCTCTACAACCAAATGGATGGGCTTATTGGGAAAGAGGCAATGCTTACTGGTATTTATATAAAAATAAAGAAGCTGCTGAAGATTATGGTAACGCTATAAAATATTACACAGATAATAGTTCTATTGCTAAACTTTATTTTTATAGAGGAGATTGCTATTACCAACTTTTTAATTATAAAGATGCAATTGATGATTATACAAAAGCTTATAATTATAGTTTTTCTGACTATGGTTTATTATACCAAAACAGAGGACATGCATATAAGTGGAATGGTAATTATACCTTAGCTATTGATGATTATACTAAAGCAATTTCGTATCTTTCATCAAACCCAAAAAAACAATCAACTATTTATCAGTATAGGGCATATTGCCAAAATGCTTTAAAGAAATTTGATGAAGCCATAAACGATTATTCTAAAGCTATTGACATAGATCCAGGCAACTCAACTGCATACAGATACAGGGCTTATGCTTATGTAAAAATGTTTTCGTATGAAAAAGCAAAAAATGATATAACAAAAGCCATAGAGTTGAATACTGATACATTATTTGGCAAATATGATAAAGCAAAAATGCTTAATGATAGAGCCTTTTATAATTATTATTTAGGTAACTACGAAGCCGGAATAAAAGATTGCGAATTAGCACCAAAAACTGATACATCTATTAGAACTTACTGGAATTTAGGTTTGAATTTAGCTGGATTAAAGAATTATACAAAATCGAACGAAGCTTACAATAAAGAAAGAAGTTTAAGTAAAGATTCCTCAAACAAAGCCATTCTTTCAAGAAATATTGCCCTGAACCAAATAGCAACTCTAAATTATAAAGCAGCTTTAGAAGAAATCAACAAAGCAATTTTGTTTAATGCATCATATGCAGATGCCTATTTAACTAGAGCAAGTATTAAGAAAGTACAAAAAAATTACACAAGTTCAATTGAAGATTACGATAAAACACAACAACTCTCTAACAATTACCAAGCAACTATTTATAAAGAAAAAGGAGAGGTATATAGAAAACTAAATGATTTAGATAGAGCTTTATATAATTACAAAAAATATTTGGAATTACTACCAAATAACTCAAATGCTCTTTATGAGTATGGGCGTTTTTTAATTGAAACTAAGAAAGATTTAGTTGATGGCAAAGCTAAACTTCAACAATGTATTTCATTAAGTTTATCAAACGATACTTCTTCAGACTACTCTTATGCAAAAGTTTTTTTAGGAGAAAAAGATGAAGCTATTAACAATATATTTAGGTTGATTGATAAATACAAGCTTGACAAATATCAATATAAATGGCAATTGCATGTAATGGCTTGCATTTATGCATTAACAGGAAATGCAAAAAAAGCAATTGAATACCAAGAAAAATCTTTTAAAGAAGGGTTTGATGATTTTGAACATTTATTGAACGATAGAGATTTTGCATCTATTCAATTTTTGCCAGAATACAAAGCCCTATTAACAAAATATAAAATGCCAATACCAAAGTATTGATAAAGCTATTTATTTAGTCATACTCTGTATCACATCATATTTTGTTACAATATGATAATCACCTTTTTCATCTTTAGCTAATACTGCACCATTTTCTTTGGTGATTAAATTGCCAATTTTTTCAACAGGAGTTAGAAAATCCACAATAGGATATGCTTTTTCCATAACACTTTCAATAGTGGCATCTTTAATATCGCCGTTACTAAATACTTTTAAAAATAATCCTGCTTCACTTAAAGAACCAATTACTTCATTATCCTTCAACACAGGTATGTGTTCAATATCATATTTTTTCATTAATTCTACAGCATCAGAAACAGTTTGTGTTGGTTCAACAGTAATGA
This sequence comes from Chitinophagaceae bacterium, assembly GCA_031364085.1. Lineage (GTDB taxonomy): Bacteria > Bacteroidota > Bacteroidia > Chitinophagales > Chitinophagaceae > CAIVPM01. The sequence goes on along the minus strand of JANLVQ010000218.1, from coordinate 8,722 downwards.
GTTTTTTACCTACTCTTCCACTAACAATATCTTTTATGGTTTTAACATCTAAAAATCCACGTTCCATCATCCATTGGTCGTTATAAATTTTTCCAACATATCTGCTTCCATGATCATGAAAAATACACACCACCATATCATCTTTTTTCAAACTATCTTTCAATTGCATTAATCCTTGCAAACAACTACCAGCACTGTATCCACAAAATAAACCTTCTTCTTTTGCAATTCTTCTTGCCATTACAGCACCATCTTTATCTGTTACTTGTTCAAACACATCAATCACACTCATATCATAATTCTCAGGAACAAAATCTTCACCAAATCCTTCACTGATGTATGGGTGTACATATTTCATATCCACTTCTCCAGTTTTAAAATAATGCGTCAATAAACTACCATAAACATCAATTGCCCAAATTTTAATATTCGGATTTTTTTCTTTTAAATACATTGCTGTTCCTGTAACAGTTCCACCAGTACCAGCAGTGCAAACTAAATGAGTAATTTTTCCATCGGTTTGATTCCAAATTTCCGGACCAGTACTTTCATAATGTGCCAATCGATTAGCCAAATTATCATATTGATTTAAGTAAACACTATTCGGAATTTCTTTACCCAAACGCTTGGCAACACTATAATAACTTTTAGGATCTTCAGGCAAAACATTTGTTGGGCAAACAATTACTTCTGCTCCAACTGCTTTTAAAATATCTGCTTTCTCTTTACTTTGTTTATCTGTTGTAACAAAAATGCATTTGTAACCTTTTACACATGCTGCCAAAGCCAATCCCATACCTGTATTGCCACTTGTGCCTTCAACAATTGTTCCTCCGGGTTTTAATCTTCCTTCAGCTTCGGCAACTTCAACCATCTTTAATGCCATTCTATCTTTAATAGAATTTCCAGGATTGAAATAATCTACTTTTGCCAACACTTCACAAGGAAAATCTTTGGTGATTTTATTCAGTCTGATTAAAGGAGTATTCCCTATAGTTTCTAATACATTGTTCTTAATATCCATGTATAAAATTTTAGCAAATGTAGTACTTTGAAAAAAAACTAACGGCTGATAGTAAAAATGCTACAAAGAATATATTATTCCCTTAATTTCGAAAGCCATTTTAATTATTATTTCAAAATCATCATTATATGAGTAATTTATTGCCTAAACCCAAACTCTCATTTTGGCAAATTTTTAATATGAGTTTTGGGTTTCTTGGAATTCAATTTGGCTTTGCCTTGCAAAATGGAAATGCTTCAAGAATTTTAAGAACTTTTGGTGCCGATGTTGAACACCTTTCATGGTTTTGGATTGCAGCTCCCTTAGTAGGCATGATTGTTCAACCCATTGTAGGTTATTATAGTGATAAGTCTTGGACTAAAATTGGGAGAAGAAGACCATTTTTTTTAGCTGGTGCAATTCTATCATCAATTGCTTTATGCTTTATGCCAAATGCATCTTTAGCTGCAACGATTGCACCACCATTACTAATTGGAGCTGGTATGCTAATGATAATGGATGCCAGTTTTAATTTAGCTATGGAACCATTCAGAGCTTTAGTGGCAGATAATTTACCAGACGAACAAAGAACTGCTGGATTCTCTATTCAAACTTGTTTAATAGGTATTGGTGCTGTTGCAGGATCTTGGTTTCCCTATGTTTTAGCTGAATGGTTTGGTATTAGTAAAACAGCTGCTGAAGGCACCGTACCAGATAATGTAATTTTTTCTTTTTATATAGGTGCTGTTGTATTCATGATTTCGATATTGATTACTGTTTTTAAAACAAAAGAATATCCACCAGCAGAATATGAAATGTACCATGGAAAAGCCGAAGAATCGTCACATGGTTTAGGAAGTATTTTTAAAGATTTTGCACATATGCCAAGAACTATGAAACAGTTAGGCTTGGTTCAATTTTTTAGCTGGTTTGCCTTATTTGGAATGTGGGTTTTTACAACCGATGCCATTGCCACTCATATTTATCATCTACCCATTTCAGACAAATCTTCTGAAGCATATAATGATGCAGGTAATTGGGTAGGAATTATTTTTGGGGTGTATAATGGTGTGTCTGCAATTTATGCTTTGCTACTACCTTATCTTGCTAAAAAAATTGGTCGCAAACAAACTCATGCATTATCACTATTTGTTGGTGGTATAGGATTGCTTTCCATTTTCTTTGCTCCGAATAAAGAATTTTTAATTTTTTCAATGGCCTGTGTTGGCATTTCATGGGCAAGTATTTTATCTATGCCTTATGTAATTTTGTCTAGTTCAATTCCTGCTGGAAAAATGGGAATTTATATGGGAATTTTTAATTTCTTCATCACCTTTCCACAAATTATTAATGGCATTATCGGTGGGCCAGTTGTAAAACATATTTATGGAAATCAACCTATCTATGCTATTGTAATGTCGGGTATTTTTATGCTTTGTGCTGCAGTAAGTGTGGTGTATGTATATGACCCAGGTTCAATTAAAATTAAACAACAAAAGATTTAAGTTATGAAAAAATGGTTCTTGATTGTATTATTATCTACTTACAGTAATTTAATATTTGCACAAAATGAAAAAATTTTTCCAACCCATTGGTGGGTTGGTATGAAACTCAACAATATTCAACTTTTAGTACAGCGAGAAGAGGGAAAAATATTTGTTGATAAAATTTCAGTATCAACAAATAATGTTGGAGTTAGAATAAACAACTATGCAATTCAAGAAAACAAAAGGTATATAACCATTGATATTTCAATAGCTCCAACTACAAAAGTGGGCAATACAATTTTTTCAATTTCATCTTTAAGCACTAAAGAAAAAGTAAATTTTAATTTCGAATTAAAGAAACTTAGAGAAGGCCGTGGTACATCATTTGCACAAGGAGTTACATCGAAAGATTTTATTTACTTACTCATGCCAGAACGTTTTAGTAATGGCGATAAAACTAATGATATTGTTGATGGAATGTTAGATCAAACTCTTGATAGAGATTCCATTCATTTAAGACATGGAGGAGATTTACAAGGCGTTATAAACCATGTTGATTATTTAAAAAAATTAGGTGTAACCACTTTATGGATGACTCCTGTAATTGAAAACAATCAACCCAATAGAACAGAACATGGCTATGCATTTACCAATCATTATGCAATAGACCCAAGATTTGGAGGTGCAGTTGCTTATAAAAAATTAAGTGATGAATTGCATAAAAATGGAATGAAATTAATACAAGATGCAGTTTATAATCATGTTGGCAGTAAACACATTTTATTTACAGACCCACCTGCAAAAAATTGGTGGCATCAATGGGATAAATTTACCAAAACCAGTTATAAAGATCAACCCTTATTTGACCCTTATGCATCGAAACATGATTTTAAAATTTCTCAAGATGGCTGGTTTACAGAACAAATGCCCGATTGGAATCATAGCAACTCAAATGTTGAAAAATTTTTAATACAACATGCCATTTGGAGTGTTGAAGAATTTGGAGTGGATGGTTGGAGAATTGATACATACATCTACAATGATTTAAACTTTATGAATCGTTGTAATAAAGCATTAACAGATGAATATCCAAAAATGACCATGTTTGGAGAAACTTGGGTACATGGGGTTCCAAGTCAGTCGTATTTTGTAAAGAACAATGTCAATGCTCCTTTCAAAAGTAATCTTCAAGCCGTAACTGATTTTCAAACTTTGTTTTATGGTATTACACCAGCACTAAATGAAAAATTTGGCTGGACTGAAGGTGTAAACAAATTATACTCAACTCTAAGTTTTGATTATTTATATAAAGATCCGATGAAGAATATAATCTTTTTAGATAATCATGATTTACCCAGAAGCTTTACCAATTTTAATGAAGATATTGCAAAAATGAAAATGGCATTTGCATGGCTTTTTACTTGTAGAGGAATTCCTCAAACTTATTATGGTGCTGAAGTTTTAATGAAAGGTGGCACCAACCCAGATGGCTGGGTTCGTTTAGATTTTCCTGGTGGATGGGAAGGTGATTATAAAAATGCTTTTACAGGAAATAATTTAACGAGTGATGAAAAAGATATGCAAGACTATGTAAAAACTTTGGCTAACTATAGAAAAAACTCAACTGCAATAACAACAGGTAAATTATTGCAATTTTTACCTAAAGATGGTTTGTATGTTTATTTTAGATACGATGATAAACAAACTATCATGTGTGTAATGAATACAGATGAAAAAGAAAAACAAATTAGCTTTAATAACTATTCTGAAATAACAAAAAAATTAAAAACTGCAAAAGAAATTGTAAGCGGCAACATATTAGAAGATAATTTTGTAATTCCTGCAAAAACCATGTGGGTTTTAGAATTGGCTAAATAAAAAATGGAACAAAAAATTATCAAACACAAAATCATCAACGATCCAGTTTATGGATTCATTACAATAAATCATCCATTAATTTTTAACATTATTGCTCATCCTTACTACCAAAGGTTAAGGAGAATTCATCAAATGGCTCTGGCATATTTGGTTTACCCAGGAGCAGTACATACTAGGTTGCACCATAGTTTAGGTGCTTATCATTTAATGTGTATGGCTTTAAATGAACTTAAAGCAAAAGGAGTAGAAATTACTGCAGAAGAAGAAATAGCAACCAAAGCTGCAATTTTGTTACACGATATTGGTCATGGCCCATTTTCCCATGCATTAGAAGAAGAGTTTCTCTCAGGAATTGGTCATGAAGAATTGGGTTTGCACATCATAAAAAAAATGAATGTGGAATTTAATGGTGCTTTAGATTTATGTATTTCAATCTTTCAAAATCAATACCAAAAAAAATTCTTACACCAATTAGTAAGTGGTCAGTTAGATGTAGACAGAATGGATTATTTAACACGAGATAGTTATTTTACCGGAGTTAGTGAAGGTGTAATTGGTTATGATAGAATAATTAAAATGCTGGTGGTGCATAATAATGAGTTAATGGTTGAAGAAAAAAGTATTTATAGTATCGAAAAATTTTTAATAGCAAGAAGATTAATGTATTGGCAAGCCTATTTGCACAAAGCAGTTTTAGCAGGTGAGGAGATGCTTGTAAAAATTTTGAAACGAGTAAAAGAAATTTGTTTAACAGATAAAGATTCAGTTAAAACAGGCAGTGGAACCGATTATTTTTTATTTGAGTTTAATGGTGTAATAAACGACGAGGTAGTGCATAAATTTTGTCAGATAGATGACATTGATTTTGAATTTGCCATAAAAAAATGGAGTAACCATAATGATTTCATTTTATCAACACTTTGCAAAGGGATTTTAAATAGAAAATTATTTAAAGTTAAGTTTCAACCTAACAAAATATCAGCAAAAATCATTCATCAAAAACAGCAAGAATTAGCAACAAAATTTGACGTAAGTAAAAAAGATGCTAACTATTTAGTTTTTACAGGAGAAATATCAAATACTATTTATAAAACAGATGATGAAAAGATAAACATTCTGTTTAAAGATGGTTCTGTAAAGGATATCTCGAGCATTGATAATACCTTAATTCATAAAACTATCACAAACCCAGTCAAAAAATTTTATATTTGTTCCATTCTATAAATTATTTTGTAACATATTAGAATAGTTGATACATTCGAATTATGTAAACCAATACTAATATTTAATTAATATTACATGACATTCACTGCCTCACAAATAGCTTTACTTGTAAATGGAAGAGTAGAGGGTGATGCCAATATGGTTGTAAATTCTTTTGGCAAAATTGAAGAAGCAAAAGAGGGTCAACTTGCTTTTTTAGCCAATTTAAAATACGAAGAATTTTTATATACAACTAAAGCATCTGTTGTTCTTTTATCTGAAAGTTATCTGCTAAAACATCCCATTGCATCTGCAATTATTCGTGTTCCAGATGCTTATAATGCATTTGCAACTTTACTTTCAAAATATGAAGAAATTCTTTCTCAACAATTAACAGGCATTCAAGAGCCCTCATACATTGCCTCAACTGCTAAACTTGATGATACTGTTTATGTTGCAGCATTTGCATATGTTGATGAAAACGTTATTATTGAAAAAAATACAAAAATTCATTCGAGCGTTTGCTTAGGAAGAAATGTAAAAGTGGGTGCAAATACTGTTTTGCATGCAGGAGTAAAAGTTTATCCTGATTGTGTAATTGGTAATAATGTTACTATTCATGCAGGAACTGTTATTGGCAGCGATGGTTTTGGATTTGCCCCACAACAAGATGGTACATTTAGTAAAGTACCACAATTAGGTAATGTTATTATTGAGGATAATGTTGAAATTGGTGCAAACACAACAATAGATAGAGCCACAATTGGAAGTACTATTATACATAAAGGAGCTAAATTGGATAATTTAATTCAAATAGCCCATAATGTTGAAATTGGCGAAAACACTGTTATTGCAGCTCAAGCAGGAATTAGTGGTAGCACCAAACTTGGTAAAAATATTATGATGGGCGGACAAGCAGGAATTGTTGGACATTTAACCATTGCTGATGGAAGTAAAATAAATGCTCAAAGTGGTGTTTCAAAATCAATAAAAGTTCCAAATACTGCAGTTACAGGAACACCTGCTTACGATTATAATAATTCTTTACGAAGCCAGGCAATAAGCAGAAATTTACCAGATCTTGATAAAAGAGTTAAAGAGTTAGAAAAATTACTTGCTGAACTAATTGCTGAAAAAAAAGAAAATAAATTTTAATTTCATTTGATGAACGTTAAAATTGAAAATAGTTGGAAAGAAATTTTAAAAGATGAATTTCACAAAGACTATTTCTTACAAATCATCACCCACCTTAAAACAGAAAAAGCAACAAATGAAATTATTTACCCAGCAGGTAATTTAATTTTTAATGCATTTGATAAAACACCATTTGATAAAGTTAAAGTGGTAATACTTGGTCAAGATCCATATCACAATCCTAATCAAGCTATGGGCTTGAGTTTTAGCGTTCCTGATGGAATGAAACTTCCGCCATCTTTACAAAATATTTATAAAGAATTAAAATCAGATATTGGTTTGCCAATTTCAAATTCAGGCAACATAACAAAATGGGCAACACAGGGAGTTTTGCTATTAAATGCAATTTTAACAGTAAGAGCCAATGAGCCTGCAAGTCATGGTAAAATTGGTTGGATGCACTTTACAGATGCTGTAATAAAAAAAATATCAGAACATAAAAAAGGAATTGTTTTTTTATTATGGGGCAAATTTGCACATGAGAAACAGGTTTTAATAGACGAAACCAAACATCATGTTTTAAAAGCTGCACACCCCTCTCCTTTTAGTGCAGAAAAGGGGTTTTTTGGATGTAAACATTTCAGTAGAACAAACCAATTATTAATCCAACATGGCATTGACCCAATAGATTGGAAAATTTTATAGATAATAATGAAACAAATTAAATTTTATTTTTTAGAAATTTTTGCAAGAATATGGGCTGCTTGGGGTTTACTTACTTTTGTTTCTACTTTCTTAATCATCATTATACCAGCACTTTTAACTGGTTTTGTAAATGGTGCAAAGGGGCAATATTTATTTATTAAAGTTTCAAAATTTTGGATGACTGTATGGCTTACTTTAATTGGTTGTACTATAAAAGTAAAAGGTAAAGAACATTTTAAGAAAGGAAAAACTTATATCCTCACATTTAATCATAATACTTTTTTAGACGTACCACTTTCTTGCCCTTTTATACCCGGACCAAATAAAACAATTGCTAAAAAATCTATGAGTAAAATTCCACTTTTTGGTTTGTTTTATAAAAGAGGATCGGTGCTAGTTGATAGAAAAGATGATAGAAGCAGAAGATTGAGTTATGAATACATGAAAAAAGTTTTGGCACAAAATATTTACATGTGTATTTATCCTGAAGGCTCAAGAAACAGAACCAAAGAATTGCTAAAACCTTTCTATGATGGTGCTTTCAAACTAGCCGTTGAAACAAAAACAAACATTATTCCATCCTTATTATTTAATACAGGTAAAGCTATGCCAGTAAATAAATTTTTCTATTTATTACCTCAACGTTTAGAGATGCATTTTCTAGAACCTGTATCTTCAGAAAATATAACTAGTAAAGAATTAAATGAGAAGGTTTATAGTATTATGCTGAACTATTATAAAAATAATTTATAAACTTAAACCGCAAAAGATGTTCCGCAACCACAAGTCGTGCTTGCATTGGGATTAGTAAAAGTAAAACCTCTACTATTTAATCCACCTTGCCAATCAATTTGCATTCCATGCAAATACAAGCCATGACTTTTATTCATAATAAATTCTACACCATTTGCTTCATAAACTTCATCGTCTGGCAAAGAAGCATCAAAACCTAAAACATAAGTCATACCACTACAACCTCCTCCTTTAACACCAACTCGTAATTTTTGTGTTTGATCAAATCCTGGTTCATTCATTAATCTATTAATTTCATTTATTGAAGATTGTGTAAATTGAATGGGTGTTGATGTAAGTGTTTCCATAACTTGAAATGATACTGCAAAGAAAAATAAAAAATATCTATTAAAATCACAAAAGCTTTCGTTTGTAGAAATATAAAAAAACATTAATAAATTTTTATGAACTCGAATGATTGAGCAAACCCAATATCAGAAACTATATTTGTAAAAAAATCAAATGGAGTTCAACAATTTATTTATTTTATCAATAGTCATTTTTATAATGGGTTCTTTTT
>JANLVQ010000202.1:0-4177 GCA_031364085.1 Chitinophagaceae bacterium | reverse complement strand
GGTAATGCCACGTGATAGAAAAGTTAATGCTATCATCATTGAACTTCCCCCTCTCCAAACACCACACTCAACCAAATCGCCTGGAATATTATTATTAATAATGTACAAACAAGATTGATGTAAAGCAAACAATCGTTCTACAGTTGTTTGTGTATATGGTTTACACTGATTATATAATTCTAAGAATTCTTTCTCATTTTGCAAATCACACGAAATAGGAGATTGTTTTATTGCTATTTGATATCCAGTTGGTTGAATTATTTTATTTATTGTTTTAATAATCATACTTTAAATTATTTATAGTAAGCTGCTAATAAATGTGCTTTGAATAAGATCTTGATTTGAATGTAAAGTAATAACTCTTTCTTTAACTTTTTTACCTATTTCTTTCAGTAAAAAAGGTTGTTGTGCTATTTCTATTATTTTTTTTGCTGTTTGTTGAATAGATAGTTTTTCAATTGCAAAACCATACTCACTATCAATAAATTCAACTATACCACCAGAGTTATTATAACATATGGTTGGAACATTTTGATAAGCAGCTTCAAGCACTACTAAAGGATAGGGATCTTCGATTGATGATAAAAAAAACAAATCGAATGGCAACAAATTAGTAGTGCTATATGGTAATTTACCAGTGAAAATAATTTGCTTATTATCATGATTATCAAAAAACTTATTTTTAATATGTTGAGCATAATTTTCTTGGTTAAAATCGCCCACCCAAACAAAATATATATTATGATTTAGTTGTGTAGTTTCTAATGCCACATCAATAAAATGATGAGTTCCTTTTCTTTCAGAAACCATTCCCATTCCCACTACTAAAAATGCCTGTTGAGGAATGGAATATTGTTCTAAAAATTTCTTTTTATAAGATAATTTTTCGTTTGCTAAGTGTTCAAAAATTTCTTTTGGAAAGTAATAAGGCAAATATGTTGTTTTACTAATTTCAACTTTATGCTGTTGTATTAAATTATTTTGCACAGCAATTGAAGGATAAAAAATTACTTGTGCAAGATGTAATGAAAATTGAGCATCTTTAAATTCATTAAAATATTGTATCATACTTTTCAGCTCATGTACATATAATAAAATGGGTTTGCGAAAAATTGAAAATCGTTTTAATAATCTTCCATTACAAACAGTATTACTTAAAACTACATTACATTGTAAGTAAGGAATTATAATCTGCAACTGCTTAAAAAAATAAATAATCCTATCGAAAATTTTAATAAAAACATGTTGCTCCTTACTATAGTTTGTATGCTTAAGAATATAAGTTTTACCTAATTGTTCAAATTCTTTTTCTAAATCACCGCCTCGCTTTAAAACAATTGTAAATTCAAAGTGATTGTGCAAACACCGTAATAAATTCAACAGCAATATTGGAGCACCTGTTAAAGAAGCTTCATGGCTTATGACCAATATTTTTTGCTTAGTTTGCTGCATATTTATTTTTTTACAGCTAACACTATATTATTTAAATAAAGTGATTGATTTTTTGGCAAAATGAAACTAAAAACAATTGCTTTTATATTTAAGATAAAATAAAATAAAAACTTATACAACCACCTTAATGGTGGAAACCTTAACCAAATTGAATTAGCATACTGATAAAAAAATAAAATTAACAACTGAAAACTGGTACTAATAAAATTTCCTGATTTTTCAAATGCTATAATTTCAAATCCATTTTTCTCTAAAATATCTTTTAAAGCATATTGAGTATATCGTGCAAAGTCGTGTGGCACTTCGTGTTCACTCCAAACAAATGGGCAGGTTAATAAAAGCTTTCCTTGGTTTTTTAAAACTCTGTTTAATTCCATTAAAACTTCATTTAAGTTAAAAACATGTTCAACTACTTCACTGCACAAAACAGCATCGAAATAATTATTTGTGAAGGGTATTTTTTTCCCATCATAAAAAACATCAATTTGTTCGTTATGATGTGAGTGACCTTCATTCTCAAAATCAACTCCCACATATTCCTCAACATTAAATAAAGATTGATATGGTTTTGAACCGCAACCAAAGTCTAAGAGCTTACCACTTATTGCAGCACTTTGTTTTGAGATTCCTTTTAATAACCCATGTCGTATTATAAAGAATGGGTGAAAAATTGAAGGGTTAAATTCTTTTGGAATATGTGAAAAACGATGTGACATATTTTCGTTTAGTTTGTTGTAACCTGCATTAATTTCTCTACCATTTTATATGTTGCAGGGCAATATTCTATATTTTGTTGATGCACGTGCAAATATAACTCAGGCTTACGTTTGGTGAAATGAGGAAATCCTGAACAATCAGCAGGACGAACATCATAAATATTACACTTATTCGTTTGTAAATTTAAAAACTGACAAGGCTGAGTAGTGTTTTGCCAATCTTTATCTTCTTTATCATAAAACAACCATTTTTCTTTAAACTCCTTTTCAGTTATGTTTAAATAAATCGAAATTCTTTTAATATCAGTATTAGTAAAAGTGGGTGTCATTTTTTTACAACAATTTGCACAACTTAAACAATCAATTTCTTTCCAAACTTCCTTTTCAATAGTTGAAATATTTTTATATAAATCTTTTGGTGGCTTTTTATCTAGTTTACCTAAAAATCGTTTAAATGCTTTTTTATGATACCGAACTTTTTGTGAAAATGATCTAAAATTAATTAACTCCATTAGTGTTGAATTAGCCTTTACTATTAGCGAAATAAATGCTTATTATCAATAAAAAAAATAAAGATTACAGAATTAGTAACCACAATCAGTTTAATACTTTAATAAAGGCAATTATCTTTACAAAAACTTGTTTTGTATGAACAATTTGGATAACATCTTATCAAAAACTAAAGATCAAGATTTAAGCAACATAGCAAATAAAATTTTAAATAAAAAACGAATAAGCTTTAAAGATGGTATTAATCTTTTCGAAAAAGGGTCCCTTGCTTTTGTTGGTGCTTTAGCCAATTTTGTTCGTGAACAAAAACATGGCAACACTACATATTTCAATAGAAATTTTCATATTGAGCCTACTAATGTTTGTGTGTTTAGTTGTAATTTTTGTTCATACTCACGTTTATATACACATAAACTAGAAGGCTGGGAATTGAGCATTGATCAAATGATGCATATTGTTCAGTCTTATGATAACAAACCAGTAACTGAGGTGCATATTGTTGGTGGTGTACACCCTAAATTAAACTTGCCATTTTTTTTAGAACTTCTTAAAAAAATTAAATCACATCGCCCATCGCTACACATTAAAGGCTTTACAGCTGTTGAGTTAGATTATATGTTTAGAAAAGCTAAAGTGAGTGTTAAAGAAGGGTTGAGATTATCAAGAGAAGCAGGTTTAGATTCTTTACCTGGTGGTGGTGCAGAAATATTTCATCCAGAAATAAGAAATAAAATTTGTGAAGATAAAGTTGATGCAGATGGTTGGTTAAACATTCATAAAACTGCACACCAATTAGGTATGCACAGTAATGCCACTATGCTTTTTGGTCATATTGAAAAGTTTAAACATAGAATTGACCACATGGATAGATTGAGAAATTTACAAGATGAAACTGGTGGCTTTAATACCTTCATTCCATTAAAATTTAGAAACAAGGATAATGGTATGAGTAATATTGCAGAAACTAGTGTTATAGAAGATATGAAAGTGTATGCTATTAGTAGATTATACCTTGATAATTTCCCTCATATAAAAGCATACTGGCCTATGTTAGGAAGAAATAATGCACAACTTTCTTTAAGTTTTGGAGTAAATGATATTGATGGAACAATTGATGATACAACAAAAATTTATAGTATGGCTGGCAGCGAAGAACAAAATCCTTCAATGAGTACTGAACAATTAGTAAGTTTAATTAAACAAGTCAACAGAACCCCTATTGAACGAGATACACTTTACAATGTAATCACTGATTATAGTAAGGTAAATTTCGAAACAGCTTCTTTAAATTAACATTCAGATAAATTAACAGAAAGAGCTAAACCACCATCTGAAGTTTCTTTGTATTTTGTATTCATGTCTAAAGCAGTTTGCCACATAGTTTCAATTACTTTATCTAAACTTACTTTAGCATAATCTGGTGTTCCTTGCAAAGCCAACTGACTAGCTGTTATGGCTTTTATTGCACCCATTGTATTTCGTTCAATACATGGAATTTG
>JANLVQ010000197.1:0-2467 GCA_031364085.1 Chitinophagaceae bacterium | reverse complement strand
ATTTATTCTTCAATATAAATTCTACGAACTCTTTGACTAATGGTACATAAGGTTTCATAAGCAATAGTATTACCCCATTCAGCAACTTGTTGAACTAGTAAATTTTTACCAAAAACTTCAACTACATCATTTTCTTTGGCTTCAGGAATATTGGTAATATCAATCATAGTCATATCCATGCAAACGTTGCCAATTATTGGTGCAAGTTTTCCATGCAAAAACATATTACCTTTTTTATTTCCTAAGCATCTCATCAATCCATCAGCATAGCCCATTCTAACAGTTGCAATTACACTATTTTGTTGTAGTTTGCCATTTCTGTTGTAGCCAATAGTTTCAGAAACTTGTACTTTTCTTATTTGTGCAATAGTTGTTTTTAAAGTTGATACTGTTTGTAATTGTAGTTGATGATTTTTCGAAGAATCAACACCATACAAGCCTATTCCTAATCTCACCATATCAAATTGGCTAGATTTATAGCTGAAAATTGCTGCAGAATTTGCAATGTGCTTAATAAAATTATAGCCAATTCTATTTTCAATTTTTAAGCAAACAGTTTCAAATTGCTTTATTTGTTTTTTTGTAAATTCATCTTCATTTACATCTTCACTTGCAGCTAAATGACTCATTACAGATTTCACCATCATGGTTTTATTAGTGATGATTGATGAACATAGTTGGTCAATTTCCTCTTCATCAAAACCCAATCTATTCATTCCTGTGTTGAGTTTGATGTGAATTGGAAAATCTTGAATAGCTTGTTGATTTAAATAATTATTGAATTGGTTATAAATTGAAGTTGAAAAAATTTCTGGCTCTAAATTATACTCTACTAAATCATCAAAAGTTTCTTCATCTATGTTTAAAACTAAAATAGGTAAGTTAATACCAGCTTTACGCAGTTCAACACCTTCATCTGTATAGGCTACTCCTAAATAATCTACCTTATTGAATTGTAGAACTTTTGCAATTTCAACACTGCCACTACCATAACTAAAAGCTTTTACCATAGCCATTGTTTTAGTTTTTGGTTCAAGATATTTTTGATATTCTTTTAGATTATGTACAAGTGCTGTTAAATTAATTTCCATTACAGTTTGATGCGTTTTTTGTTGCAACCATAAACTGATTTTTTCGAAATTAAAAACACGAGCCCCTTTTAATAATATGTATTCGTTTTTAAAATGGTTTGAGGTGAAATTGTTTAGAAACTCATCAGAATTTTTAAAGAAATTGGTTTCAATATTATTTTTTTTAAACTCAACTTCGAAGTTGATTATTTCGTTTCCAATTCCAATAACACGCTTTACATTACTGTTTTTAAGGTGTTCAAAAAAATTATTGTAAACCTCAACTTTATTTTTTTCAATTCCTGTAAAATCAGAAAGAATTATAGTTTTCTTGTGCTGCCCAGCATTAGCATTTAAAAAATCTAAAGCAATGTAAAATGATGAAATATCATTACTATAACTATCATTGATTAAAGTGCAGTTATTGGGAATTTTAAGAAGTTGCATTCTCATATCAACAGCATGTAAAAGCTGTATTCTCTTTTGAATAATAGGAATTGAATTATTTAAAAGCAACATTGTAAGACAACAAGTATAAGCATTGTGTAAGGATGCTTCATCGGTAAATGGGATCTCAATTTGAAATTCTTGTTCTTTAAATTTTAATGTTGATGTGGTGTGTTGGGTATTTTTTACTTCTTCCAATATACACAAATCGTCATTCTCTTTCTTGCCCCAAACTAATAATTTCCCTTTGAAATTATTTTTAATGATGCTTATTAAATTTTCATTATCCGAATTTGAAATAAGCAGTTCAGTATTCTTGAATAATTTTATTTTTTCAACAATTTTTTGAGCTTCATTTTCAAACCCATCATTATGTGCATTACCAATATTCGTTAAAATTCCAATAGTTGGGTTAATGATTTTTTCTAATTGATCCATTTCATTCACAGTAGAAATTCCAGCTTCAAATATGGCAAGATTATGATTTGCTTTCATTTGCCAAACACTTAGTGTAACTCCAATTTGCGAATTGTAACTTCTTGGACTACGAACAATATTGAAATTTTCTTGTAGCAATTGGTGTAACCATTCTTTAACTATGGTTTTTCCATTACTACCAGTAATTCCAATTACTGGATATTGAAATTGGTTTCTATGTTTACTTGCAATTGATTGTAAGCTTTGTAAAACATCTTTAACATAAAGGAAGTTTGCTAGTGTGTATTTCTTTGCATCAAAGTTTTCTTCAACAACAAAATTTTTTACTCCTTTATTATAAACTTCATCAATAAAAATATGGCCATCTCTTCGTTTTGTTTTTAATGCAAAAAATAGAGCTTTAGCTGGGATCGCAATTTTTCGACTATCAATTACTAAATGCTCAATAATATCATCGTTAACAATTGCAGATTTGCAGTTGATTAAAGCTGATATTTTTTGAATTGAATAAA
>JANLVQ010000180.1:0-1850 GCA_031364085.1 Chitinophagaceae bacterium | reverse complement strand
ATCTACCGTTTATTGTTAAGTGATTATTCAATGCCCGTTAATATTGGTAATCCCAATGAAATAACATTAAAAGATTTTGCCGAAGAAATTTTAGCATTGACAGGCAATAAAGTAAAAATTGTTTATAAACCATTACCAGTTGATGACCCTAAACAAAGGCAACCAGATATAACTAAAGCAAGACAAATTTTAAATTGGGAACCACAAGTTGAAAGAACAGAGGGTTTGAAAAAAACTTTTGAATATTTTAAAAATCTCCCTCAGGCAGAATGGCATAAACAACCCAAAGAATTTTAAAAAAATGATAGAACAATTATTAAATAAAGAAAAGAAAATAGGTGTTATTGGTTTAGGTTATGTTGGATTACCCGTTGCTCTTGCAATGGCTAAAAAGCTTGCAGTAATTGGTTTTGATATCAATGAAGAACGAGTGAAATTGATGCAAAACCATATTGATCCTAGCAAAGAATTAGAATCAAAAGATTTTGAAGGAAGTGATATAACTTTCACTAACCAACTAAATGTTCTGAAAGAAGCTTCATTTTATATTGTTGCTGTTCCAACGCCAGTTTATGCTAACAATGTGCCTGATTTAACAGCAGTAAAAAAAGCATCGGAAACTATTGGAAAGGTTTTAAAGAAAGGTGATTATGTTGTATTTGAATCAACTGTTTACCCTGGTTGTACAGAAGAAGATTGTTTACCAGTTATTGAAGCCATTAGTGGTTTAAAAATGGGAGTAGATTTTAAACTAGGCTATTCACCTGAAAGAATAAATCCAGGAGATAAACAACATACTTTGCATAATGTAATTAAAGTGGTATCTGGTTGTGATGAAGAATCTTTACAAGTAATTGCAGATGTATATTCTTTGGTTGTTGAGGTTGGTGTGCATAAAGCAACATCAATAAAAGTAGCAGAAGCATGTAAAATTATTGAGAATACGCAAAGAGATATGAATATTGCTTTAATGAACGAATTATCGCAAATTTTTGATAGAGTGGGTATAAATACTTACGAAGTACTTGAAGCTGCAGGTACAAAATGGAATTTTTTGAAATTTTCGCCAGGCTTAGTTGGAGGTCATTGTATAGGAGTTGATCCTTATTATTTAACTTATAAAGCTTCTGATTTAGGTTATACCTCAAAGCTAATTAACACTGCTCGTTTAATCAATGATAGTATGGGTAAATATGTTGGAGAAAAAGCTGTTCAACATATTATTGCTCATGCAGAAAAAGTAAAAGAAGCAAAGGTTTTAGTAATGGGAACAACATTTAAAGAGGATGTTTCTGACATTAGAAATTCTAAAGTGGCAAATATTATTGAACACATTAAAAGTCATTTTATTAATGTTGATGTTGTTGACCCACATGCTAATTCTGAAGAACTACATGAAGAATATGGATATTCTATAGCACCAGATTTATCTAAAAATTATGAAGTAATCATTGTTGCAGTAGCACATAAAGATTATTATGATTTTAATGATGAATATTTTTCATCAATCAGCAACCCATCAGCTTTAATTATAGATTTAAAAGGTATTTATAAAAATAAAATTCAATCAAGATTATACTGGAGCTTATAATTTATCATTTTCTTGTACAGTATAAATTTAATTCTATATACATTTACCTTCTCGAATGGAGAAAATAGTCATCATACCAACTTACAACGAAAAAGATAATATTAAATTGATTATTGAAGCAGTAATGAATTTAAATCTTAATTATCATGTTTTGGTAATTGATGATGGTTCGCCCGATGGAACTGCAGGTATTGTTAAAGAGCTCATGCTAACCTATCCATATCATTTATTTATTGAAGAAAGAAAAGGAAAATTAGGT
>JANLVQ010000024.1:0-3333 GCA_031364085.1 Chitinophagaceae bacterium | reverse complement strand
CTCAACCATTATATGTAATGTTAGATAATGAAGGAAAACTACTCACATTTCCTATAGGTGCAACATTTAATGAAAAGAAATATTTAGATTGGCTGCAGTGTGGCTTAAAAGCATTTAAATAATTTCATCAATTAAGGTTTTAACTTTTAGAGCAATTCCATCTCTTACTAAATTAAATTTTTCTTTATCTAAATTTCTTGGATCTGTTATTTGCCAATCAATAAATTGTTTAGCTGGCATCCAAGGACAAGCATCTCCACAACTCATAGTTATTATAACATCAAATGGAGCTAATGCTTCAACTTCTTTTAAACTTTTACTTTTATGGTGAGATAAATTGTAACCAACTTCAGCCATAGCTTGTATTGCTTTAGGGTTAACAATTCCACTTGGTTTACTTCCGGCACTATACGCTTCTATTTTTTCTTTTCCATAAATTTTTGCAAATGCTTGTGCCATTTGACTTCGATTGCTATTTTCGATACACACAAACAATAGTTTTTTTCATAACCAATATTTAAATTTTGTTGTAATATTTTTTTCTTTCTATAATTTTATTACAATTATTTACTACCATATTAATTATTTATTTTTTATTTACAACAATCAGCTCCACAACAAGATTTTTCTATTGGCTTTTCGGCATAAACTGTTATACTAAAAATTCCTACACCACTTTTTCTAAATTGTTCTATTTCATTTTTACTAACATAATTTAATAAAATATCATCTGGTACATAAATGATTTTTTCTTTTTGGATAGTAATATTGATAAATCCATTTTGTTGTATTAAGTTTAGATATTTCTGTTTTTGAATAGCACCACTTACACAGCCTGCATACATTTCAGCAGCATCTTGTAAAGTATTGGGCAACTCACCAACCAAAACTATATCACTAATACTAAAATGTGCAGCAGGTTTTAAAACTCTATAAATTTCTTTAAATACATTATTTTTATTGGGCACTAAATTCAAAACACAATTACTTATTATAACATCGGCAACATTATCATTAACTGGCATTTGTTCTATATCACCTTGCCTAAATTCTACATTGGTATAGCTCATTTTTTCTGCATTGGTTCTAGCTTTTTGTATCATGGCATCGGTAAAATCAATACCTATTACTTTACCTGTTGGTCCTGTTTCTTTTCGTGCAATAAAGCAATCGTTACCTGCACCACTTCCTAAATCAATCACTACGTCTCCTTCTTTAATTTTTGCAAATTGTGTTGGTAAGCCACAACCTAAACCTAAATCAGCTTCAGGATTATAACCCTCAATTTCTGTATAATCATCTGTCATAATATTATACACTTCTGTACTACAACCTCCAGCCCCACAACAAGATGCTGCATTATCATCTTTTGATTGTAATGCAATTTCACTGTATTTTTCTTTTACTAATTGTTTAAGCTCATTTTCTGTTTTCATAATTTTATTTTTAACAACATGAATTTTTGTGACTAACTCTTAAATCCTCAAATAAGAAGCTAAATATTTTTATTACCTTATCAATGGTGATCCAGTTAATGCAATAACAAGTTTTTACCCCTTCAATTTCTCCTTTTATTAAGCCTACTTTTTTTAATTCTTTTAAATGCTGACTAACTGTGCTTTGAGCTAAGGGTAGCTCTGCAACTAAATCTCCACAAATACAATCATTCTTTTGTGCTAAAAATTTAAGAATTGCAATTCTTGCAGGATGAGATAAAGCACTTGCAATTGCTGCCACTTCTTGTTCTTCTACACCAAATAATTCTAGTTTTTTAGTTGCCATAATTTTTAATCGTTTTAATACGATGATGCAAATATATGTCAATTAATCGTAATTATACGATAATATTTATCACGCTATATTGCCGTTCATCACAAATACAAAAAAACAACATAACCAAGGTAATAATTATGAAACCATTGCTGATATTGCATTACATAATAACATATAATACTATTTTATCTAAATTACTAAAGTTAACATAGTATTATGTTTAACATAGTACTAAAAAAAATTATATGTTTGCATTGTCAAAATAAAAACAACATCATTAACATAAATATTTAAAAAAATGAAAAACAAACAAAACAACTTTTTAAGGAACTCAAACCATCAAGAAATATCAAATGGTTCTAGTGAAACTAAAACAACGGGAGCTTTAGAAACAAATCACACCCAAGTAAAACAAGTATTTAGTTCGGCAGATTTATGGAATATTCATAAAAAAAATAAAACAAGTTTGTCACGCCGTCGTGTAACATCACTTTTCTGGTAAAAAACTTAGGCAATTTTCTTCTCAACAAATTAAAAATAAAAATCATGGATATTCAAAACACACAAAGTCAGATGCGAAAAGGGGTATTAGAATTTTGCATACTTTCTGTAATAAAAAAAGGAGAAGTATATCCAAGTGATATTGTTGAAATTATGAAAGCAGCAGGGCTTCAAATTTTAGAAGGCACACTTTATCCTTTATTAACCCGACTTAAAAATGCCGATTTACTAACCTATAGATGGGTTGAAAGTAATAGTGGACCTCCACGAAAATATTTTTTAATGACAGAAAAGGGTTTGGCATTTTATGCTGAATTGGAAACAACTTGGAAAGAACTAGCCGATGCTGTTCATAATATTACCAATACTGAAACTAACAACTTTAACCAATAAACTAATAAACAATGAAAAAGGTTATCAATATAAATTTTCAAGGAAGAGTAATTCCTATTGAAGAAACAGCTTATGATATACTTAAACAATATACAGAAAGTTTAAGCAAATTTTTTGCCTTAGAAGAAGGTAAAGAAGAAATTATTAATGATATTGAAGGAAGAATTGCTGAACTATTTGCAGAAATTCTTAAAAAAGGTAGCACCTGTATTTGTGATGATGATGTGAATAAGATTATAGATAGTATGGGCCGACCAGAAGATTTTGAAACTGAAGAACCACACTACAAGGAAACTAATACATCTTCATCAACAAATGAACCCTATCATAATTTTAATGCACCACGTGGTAGATTATGTAGAGATGATAACGATAAAATAATTGGAGGTGTTTGTGGTGGATTAGCAAATTATTTAAGAGTTGATGTTAGTGTAGTAAGAATTGTTTTTGCCATATTATCATTTGGTGCTGGCACAGGATTCTTTATTTATTTATTGCTTTGGGTTTTTCTTCCAAGTAAAAATTTAAAAACTAATTTAACTAAAAGGCTTTATAGAAATCCAGAAGCAAAAGTAATTGGTGGTGTTTCTAGTGGATTAGCAGCATATTTTAATATTGCTGTTTGGATTCCAAGATTAATTTTTGCTTTTCCATTATTGGTAGGCA
>JANLVQ010000155.1:0-1584 GCA_031364085.1 Chitinophagaceae bacterium | reverse complement strand
CTTATTGAATCAAGAGAAAAACTAGTGGTTGAAAAAGCCAAGTTGGAATCTTTTAATTCAAATCTTCAGGATAATTTAAAAAATCAAAAACAAGAGTTTGAGCAATTGGGTGAAAAGTTCAAGTTCGAATTTAAAAGTCTTGCTCAATCAATACTTGATGAAAAGAGTGAAAAGTTCACCAAAATGAATGAAGATAAAATGAGTGAAATTATCAATCCGCTTAAACAACAAATTGGAGAGTTTAAACAAAAAGTTGAAGAAACTTATGATAAGGAAAGTAAAGAACGATTTTCATTAGGCGAAAGAGTTAAAGAATTAGTTAGTACAACTTTACAAGTTAGCCAAGAGGCCAATAACCTTACATCTGCTTTAAAAGGAAATGTGAAATCTCAAGGCAATTGGGGTGAGATGATTTTAGAATCCATTCTTGAACACAGTGGATTAACAAAAAACAGGGAATATTTTTTACAAGAATTTATTAAAGACAAAGCAGGAAATACTATTAAAGATGAAAATGGTAATGCCTTACAACCCGATGTAACTATTTATTATCCTGATGAGAGAAAGATTATAATTGATTCAAAAGTTTCATTAATAGCTTGGGAAAAATATTGCTCTGCAGATGAAATTGAAGAAAAGAAAAAGTATTTGAAAGAACATATTCAATCAATCAAACAACATATACTCAATTTAAGTAAAAAAAATTATCCAAAATATGCTAAGGCTTTAGATTATGTAATTATGTTTATACCCATCGAGCCTGCTTTTCTTGAAGCTTTAAAAGAAGATACAGAACTTTGGAAAATGGCTTATAGCAAACAAATAATGCTAGTAAGCCCAACCAATTTATTGGCAGTTTTAAAAATTATTGCTGACTTATGGAAAGTTGAACAACAAAATAAAAATGCCATAGAAATTGCAGATAAAGCTGGAAATTTATACAACAAATTTTGTCTTTTTATTGAAAATATGTTAACTATTGGTACTAAAATAGACGATGCGAAATCATCCTATGATGTTGCATTTAAACAATTATCAACTGGTAGAGGAAACATTGTTTCACAAGTTCAAGAATTAAAAAAAATGGGAGCTAATTCAAAAAAAGAATTACCCGATCAGGTTTTGCTTGATTTAAAAATTGAATAATCATAATAACATTCAATTATAAACCAATAATATTTTCTATAAAATAAATTTCTAACCTTTCTTTAGTAAAATGCTTATATAATTTCCATAATTTTTCAACTGGTAATAAAATTTCTATTGCATTTTTATCAGGAAAAATTTTATAGTCGAATTTAGTTGTGTTAATAGTAATATAACCAGTATAATACCATTCCATTTTATTTTCAATAGCATAATCTATTTTACATAAAATTAAATATTTTCCTAAACTATATTTCTTATAATTTGGATGATAAAAATTTAGTATACCTGCAATTGAATTAAATCCTTTATCGTAGTAGCCAATAGCTATTAATTGAGAGCAATTTCTTATTTCTACCATCAAAGAATCGAAAGAATTTTCATAATCATGTTGATAAAGATAATCTAAACAAGTTGGGCTAATACTATGGCTGATTG
>JANLVQ010000125.1:0-1509 GCA_031364085.1 Chitinophagaceae bacterium | reverse complement strand
CCCACTTTCAAAACCAACTGGTGATGGTGTATTGATATATTGCTTTAAAAACTCCCAAGATTTTGCAGTTAGTATGGATGCTTTTTTTTTGCTTTTACTGCTTTTATTTTTTGCCTTTGCCATAATTGTTTTATACTTTTTAATAAACCCTAAATAAAATTAATTTTGCATGATTGTGATTAACACTTGTAATAAACCAATAATGAATCCTAATACTGCTCCAATTATTTCAACAAATTTAAATTCTTTACTCATTATTTGAAGTAATATTTCTTCGAGTTTTTCTGAAGAAAAATTCGATACTTTTTCAATTACAATTTTTTCCAAATCTAATTCCTTTTGTAAGCCACTCATGTAATTTTTCATGAGTATAGGAAACAGTTCTTCAAGTTCAACCATAAAAGTTTCCTTAAGTTGTTGAATAGTTTTATCACCAATAAACATACTAAGCATGGGAATTGCTGATGATAATTTGTTTCTTAAAAAATGGTCGATATGCTCATCAACTAAAGGCATAATGCTTTTAAGATTTTCTGGATGTGTTATTTTTTCTTCAATATCGCTGAATGAGAGTAATTCTTTACTTACTAATCTTCCTAAATGTTCTGCAAATTGAACTTGACGTTTTGGGAAAATACCATGAAAAGTAATTCCTAATATTTTTTTGGGCTGTTTTGGACGGAACAACATTTTGATAGCTACCCAATTTGTAAACCAACCTATGAATGCTGAAATAATTGGAATGAATAACAACCACAAATTCATGTAATAGATTTTAGATTAAATGAAAAATTCCTCTTAAAAGAGGAATTTTAAGGGAGAGTAATGGGTCTCGAACCCACGACCTACAGAACCACAATCTGTCGCTCTAACCTACTGAGCTATACCCTCCATTTGCTGCAAAAGTAAGGGAATTGAAGTATGTAGAAAAAGTGTTTTTTATAAATTATAAAAAAGTTTTTACATCTTTAGCTGTAATACTCTTTCCAGATAATATTACTAACCTTTCAATTACATTTCTCAATTCTCTAATATTACCTGTCCATTCATGTTTGTATAATAATTCTAAAGCTTCTTTTTCAATTATTTTTTTTGATTGACCATAGTCGGATGCTATATCTGATAAAAATTTATCTACTAGAAGTGGAATATCATCAATTCTTTCATTTAAAGATGGAACATGAATTTTAATTACACTTAACCGATGATATAAATCGAGTCTGAATTTTTTATCATCAACTTCTTGCAATAAATTTTTATTTGTTGCAGCGATTACTCTAACGTCTACATTAATTTCTTTTTCACCACCAACTCTTGTAATTTTTCCTTCTTGCAAAGCACGTAAAACTTTTGCTTGTGCATCTAAACTCATATCGCCAATTTCATCTAAAAACAAAGTGCCTCCCGATGCTTGATAACACTTACCAATGCGTTGTTTAATTGATGATGTAAATTAACCTTATTCTTGACCACATAATAAACTTTCTATTAATTCTAAATTAATTGCTG
>JANLVQ010000108.1:0-3526 GCA_031364085.1 Chitinophagaceae bacterium | reverse complement strand
AATGCTTGCATCCCATATCCAATAAGTAGCACCTACATTCGATTTGGTTAATGCATCCCAATCAACTGGGCTCCAATAAGGATTGGCAATTAAAGCACCCTCATCGGCTACTGCCGACAATTCATTTGCTCCTGAAGTAAAGCTTTGTGCTCCTGTTAATAAAGTTCCTGTTGCTTGAAGTGTTGTTGCTGCACTCATATTACTATTAGGCTGCCCTATACCCGGACTTGGATTAGTTGTTAAATTACTTGCTGTTCTATCTCCCATTACAAAAACTCTATAACCCGTTTTAGCATTTAAGTTAGTAGCATTGGTATTGCTGATGCCAGTAAAGTTTGCTGCACCCGGTGTAAAAATAAACATGTTTTTAGCACCAGTTTGTGTTGCATCAAATCCATTTGCACCAGATGTGCTACCAGTAATATATATGCCTTGCTGCCAGTTTGTGCTGATTGACCCCGTAGAGTTTACTCCACTTGCCAATTGCCTGTAAGCTTTTTTTCCTAAAGGAATGTAACGTTCAATGGTAACGTTTGTTGCATTACTTAATGTACCAACCACCTGAGCTAAACGAGCTGTGGCTGTTGCGTCTGATTTGAATGTAACTGATCTAGAATTAAAATTTGTTGTTCCACCACTTATATTAAGTGTAGAACCAGCTGCAATGATTGCAGAAGCTGACCCTCCTAAACTAATATTATTTGAACCAGTTGTAAAAGTTCCAGTTGTAACAAATAAAACACCATTAATTGTTCTATTAAAAGAAGATGGTAATGTTACTCCAACAGGATTACTGCATGTTAAACTATTAGGACCATTAGTTGATGGAAATTCATTTGCTGTTGCAGTTTGTAAACTAGTGCCAGCATATATTAAAGTAGAAGAAACACCATAAGTTGGAGAACCTGTAAATGAACCACCATTATTTAGTTGTGCTGAACCATTTAAAGTTAAATTATTTGCACCATTTACTCCATATGAAGTTTGAAAAATTCCATTAATGGTTCTAGCAACTGTTAAGTTAATACCACCAGCACCTGTAACTGAAACATTTACAGGACCATTTACTGATGGCCATTGGGGACTATTATCCACATCATACGCAGTCGAGTTATGATTATAAATTAAAGTACTTGATGCTCCATAAGTAAAAGTACCTAAACTACCAGCCCAAGCACCTTGATTAATTCTTAAAGTGCCATTTATAACAATTGTTCCTGCACTTCCTGAATTGTTAGAGAATAAATCATAAATGCCATTAACAGTTAAAGTTACTCCAGCATCAACAGTTAATACTGCACCTGAAGCTACTGTTAAATTATTTAAAGTTTGATTAGAACTAATTTGTAATGTACCTGCATTAACTGTGACATTATTAGTAACAGGAATTGTTGTTCCACCTGTTCTGTTAAGTATAAGTGTACCTGCATTTATTAAAGTTGTACCAGCATAAGAATTAGCACCTGTTAATGTTAAAGTTGCGGAACCTGTTTTTACAATATAACCAGAGCCTGAAATAATACCAGAAAGTTTTAAATTGTTAGAGCCATTAGCATAAAACACCATTCTATCACTTGCACCATTAACAACAATATTATTTGCCACACCTGAACCACCAGATAAATCAGCATTAGTTTGAAAAATACCACCATTATAATCTACTGATGTTATGGTGGATGTTAATGTACCTGTTCCTAACGATGCTACATTATCTATGTACAAATAAGGTTTTGCACTACTAGCTCCATTCATTAAAATGCCACCAATAAAAGTTTTGGCACCACTTAAGGTTACTGACCTGCCACTAAAATCACTTGTAAGATTTAAGCTGCCATTCCCAGAAATATTTCCTGTAAAAGTAGGGTTGGCTCCACCACCAAAAGGGTAGTTAAATGTAACTGAACCGCTAGTTAAAACTATTGGGTTAGAAACAGTCATGAATGTACCTCCTGTAAAATTAAAAGTAGTACTACCAGCAAATGTTAATGTACCAGCAGTTGATGTATTATTTTGTGCACTAACCGATAATGTTCCTGCATCAATATTTACATTTCCAGTAAAAGTATTAGAAGCAGACAATGCCAAACTACCAGATCCTGATTTAGTTAAATTTCCACTACCACTAATGATTCCTCCAACAGAAATATTGCCAGTACTTGAAGTAAAAGTTCTATTTGCAGTTAATGCAAGTGCCAAATTAATAGTTTGCAAATTACTGCTATTATTTATAACGTCTCCACCTAATGAAATTGAATTACCAGATAGTGTAAAAGCACTAGCTCCACTATTGAAATTGATTCCTGCAAAATTTGTTAATGCTGTAAAGTCATTTGATGGTGTTAACCTTGTTGAACCTGCAAATGATAATGAGTTATTTGCAATAGGAGCAATACCACCCCAATTATTTGCAGTTGACCAATTATTATCAGAGCCAGCTCCTGACCAAACAGTTGAAATAGGAAAATATAATTTTTGATTGTTTTCAATGGTTTGTCTTTCTGTTGTATTTAATTCCAAATTAAATGTCAATATTTCTGCTAAAAAACCATCAAAAACCTCCGCAGATTGACCTTCATAACCAGTTTGTATTTTATTTGGCAATCCTTTATGATTAGCTATTAAGGTTTGAGAAACTCCATTTCTCCAAGATGTACAGGCGTTTGTAATTGGCTCTATTACTGTAAATAATTCAACTGCCGATGTAGACCAAGGATCACTTATATTATGATTCCAGCCATTTCCACCATACCAGCTATGGTTATTATTATAAGGTCCAATTACCCAGTCAATGTCAGTACCTTGAACAGCTCTTCGAGCATTCGTATTTGAAGAATTACTTCCAGCAATAATGTTTACAGACAATGGCAAAGAAGTTAAATAATTTGCCCCACTATATAATAAACCATCATTAGTTGCATCATGAAAACAAACAGGCTTTGAATTTCTTCGATAGATTGATCCTGAAATAATTATGCTTGGTTGTCTAGAATCTGTAGCTTGAGTTAAGTTTCTTGTATTACCACTTTGATCGTACCAAATGGTTATAAACCCATTATTTGCACCAACAAATGTTTTTAAAGTTGCAGTATCTAAATCACCACTTCCTATAAATCCAATATCCTGAGAAGTATTATCACTGCTGCGTCTAACTTGAATAGCATTGCCTCCATAACTTGTACTTAGCTTTCGTAAACTATAAGCTGAGGCTGCAGGTGTGGCATTAGTAAGTCCAAGTAGATCTAATGTGTTTTGTGCAAATGAAAAATTGACGTAAAATAAAAGGAATACAATGAAAATATTTTTTTTCATTAGTTGTAGTTTTTAGTTAAAAATTTAGTTTCTGTTTATTTAATAAAACCCTATCCGTGAAAATGGGTTTGTCCTTTTTTATTTTCAATTAAATAAATTAACCCATCCCCAAACCCCTCCAAGGAGGGGAGAAAAATTTATTCTAATTCTGCCTTTCAGTCTTTCCGACTCTACTGACTTTATTAACTTTCCGACTTATTTCTTCCTATCTTCTCTA
>JANLVQ010000101.1:0-3348 GCA_031364085.1 Chitinophagaceae bacterium | reverse complement strand
GTCTTCGCTTATGTCAAAGCTACTTTCCAAAATATGAAACTTAAATATGTCCACAAGCAAATAAATAAAATGTGAACCGAAGTTTCAAAAGTTTTGCCTTTCCAAAGTTCTGATGAATAACCAAAAAACTGAATGATAAGTCGAATTGTCCAAAATATACCAAGTCCAAAACAAAGTCTCTTTCCAATATTGGTTTCTGTTAGTTCTGTTGATGAAGTCAAGCACAGAAAGCCCATAAGAAAAACTACAAGGGCAATAAAAAATGTGTGAACATACATCATTTGTTTGTTTACCAAACTCAATGAACTCAATTCTTTTTGCCAATTGAAATGTCGTGGAAAAATTCCGTGAACAATTGCTAAAATGATTAAAATAAAACCAATTATTTTAAGATGCAAAACCATATTTTGTTAGCGTAAATGTTGAAATAAATGGGGTTGTTTTTTGTTTACTTTTCAAAGTGAGTTCTGCTAATCGAAAAGTCTGTAACCAAGTTTGCTTTGAATAAAAGTGTAAAAAACTGATGTTATAAGCTAAGAAGTTTGGAACATCTCGTAAATGTTCGGTTATATAAATTTCCCCTGTTGGCTTTAAAACTCTCTTTAATTCCTTAAAAAATTCAATTCGTTCTTGCTCGTTTCTGATTTCGTGTGCTGCAAAAATTACAAATATTTTGTCTGCTGAATTGTCAAGCGTTGGCAATTTATTTGTAGTTACAGATTTTGTATTTGGAAACAAAGCGTAGGCTTTTCTCGCTCTTTTTATAGAAACTTCCGTATGTTTTTTAGGGTCGTAAAAGTCAAACACTACAAGTTCGGAATTAGGAAATTTGCCCTTGAGTAAAATACTTGTTTCGTCAAAACCTGCATTAATATTTACAATTGAACTTTTTTCAGTGGTTATTGAATTAGCAATCCAATTCAAATTATAAAGCCCCGATAAGTCGTAGACATAATATGAAACAGAAAGTGAAATAAAAGTTGGTAGAAATATTAGTACGCCAACGATGAATAGATAAATACTGAATATTGAATTAGTAAAGTTAGAGAACACAAATAAAATTAATAAAGCCCCAATTGACAAAACATAAAAGTGCCAATTAAAACGAACGATGTTCCAAACGCCTTGAAATGGTTTTCTCATATTTTCCATTGTTCGATTTTACCTTTTTTCCAAAAATAGGGGATGTCTTTAATCTCAAAGGCATTTGCTAATAAAGCGTTTTGCAGATTTAAGGAAGTTAAAAATGAAATATTTTGTTCTACTATTTTAATTGGCTTTGGTGTCCAATTTTCTCTGACGCCTTCAATTATCAATATTTTTTTTGTTTCCGAATTGTAAGTAAAAGTAAACGGCAAAGGTCCTGCAAATTTTCTTGCTTCCTTCCAATCTGTAAATGGTGAATTTTGCGGCAATGAAATTTCTGTGTTTATATTTTCAATTATGATTTTGAAATCCGATTGTTTAGATTTGATTTCTGTGAGAATGCCTTTATATGTTTGAGTGATGTCTGTTGTTGTGTAGTTGTAATGAGTAAAGATATTGCCCAAGTATTCCATTTTCTTTTTGTTCGTTTCTGATTTAAGAATATATAAACCTCTTAATCTTTTTCCTGCTATATTGGTGTAGCGTACAAATATGCGATAACCAATCAAAAAGAAATCGTTACCAAGAAATTTTGGAAAGCCTTTTGGTCGAAGCCCTGTTGTTTGCACTATAGCAACAGCAACAAATGCCCACTTGTCGTTAAAAGTGTCTAACTCTAAACATTCGGGAATAAGATTTTCTAGTTGTTCTTTTGGAACTGCAAAGGTCAAGACTGTTGAACTTTTGAAATATGCTTCAACCGCAAAAGGATGATTTTTTAGGAATGAAAGCATTTTAAGTTTGTTGGGCTAATTTTTTGTTCAAGTAAAATTCGTTGAAATAAATAACAAGGATAAATAAAAATGCAAAGAAAGCATTCAGCTTGCCCCAAAGCAATAAGTCTGGCACAAGAATAAATTCAAGAGTGTTCATTGTTGCAACGATAACAATTTGTGCAATGGCATTAAGTCGTGTTTTTATCTTGCTTAAAATCCAAACAGATATACAAATTTCTGAACAACCGATGGCAATTGTCAAAAGTCTTGAATGTTCAATTCCTAAAATTCTTGCTACAATTTGTTGGTGTCGGGGTACAAGATTTAGCACCTTACAAAAAAGTCCATTTGCAATCCAAACTGTCGCAATGCAAAAAGTAAAAAGTTTATGAATTGCTTTGTCTGTCATAGTTTGTAGGGTTTCGCACTAGGCTTGCCACCAACGCTTATATTTACGTAATTATACGAAATTGATTTTTGAAAATTGTTGTTGTAATTTAATATTTTAGTACTCTCCATTTTGTATAAAAATAAAATAATTCTGATAAGAAATAAAATATTTTATTATTTATCTTCCTTCAAACTCATTAAATAAGCTTTAATAAATCCATCTAATTCACCATCTAAAACGGGTTGTACATTGCCTACTTCAAAATCGGTTCTATGATCTTTAATCATTTTGTAAGGGTGTAGCACATAACTTCTTATCTGACTGCCCCATTCTATTTTTTTCTTACCGGCATTGGTAACATTTTTTGAAGCTTCTTGTTTTCTTAATTCCTCTTCATACAATCTGCTCTTCAACATTTTCATGGCTAATTCTCTATTTTCGCCTTGTGCACGAGCTTGCTGACATTCAACTATTATACCTGAAGGAATATGTTTTAAACGAACTGCAGTTTCAACTTTATTTACATTTTGTCCGCCTTTACCACCACTTCTATAAAACTCCCATTCAATATCTGCAGGGTTAACATCAATAGCAATAGTATCATCAATTAAAGGGTAAACAAAAACACTTGCAAAAGAAGTATGCCTACGTGCATTAGAATCAAAAGGAGAAATTCTTACTAATCTGTGTACACCACTTTCTGCTTTTAAAAAACCATAAGCAAAACTGCCATCGAATTGTAGTGTAACAGATTTTATTCCTGCTCCATCGCCTTCCTGATAATCTAAATCAGTTACTTTCCAACCTTGTTTATCTCCATACATTCTGTACATACGTAAAAGCATTTCAGCCCAGTCCTGACTTTCAGTACCACCAGCACCAGGATTTATTTGCATTACTGCAGGCAACTCATCTTCGGGTTGATTGAGGGTGCTTTTAAACTCTGCATCTTCAATTAATTGAATGGCATTATTGTAAGCAGTTTGAGTTTCAAGTTCAGTGGCATCGCCAGATTTCCAAAAATCAAATAATACTATAAAATCTTCAACAGAAGAATTTACAGTATCGAATAATTTTATCCAATACTCATTAACT
>JANLVQ010000090.1:0-1793 GCA_031364085.1 Chitinophagaceae bacterium | reverse complement strand
AATTTGTTTTAATAGAAGTTAAGCCTGTTGCAACAGGACATCTAAAAATTACTGCCAAATCAATAGCTGCAGTATTACTACCAACTCCAAAAGTTGTTACAGTATCATACGCTGTACTGTATGTTGCAGCTGTAACTTGGTTATTAATAATTTTAGTATTATTTGCATTATCATCATCTGTAGGCACAGAAACGGTTAGAGTATTCAATCCAATTGTTCCTGTTGCCATAGGTGCAAATGTTACAGTTGTTGATACTCCAGAAGGCAAACTAGAAATTGTTTGTATATTGGTGAAAGGATTTGCTCCTGTAACGTTTAATGTTACAGCTAAATTCGTTTTTGCTGTTGTACCCAAGTTGGTTACTAATGCTGTAACATTATGTGCTAAATTTTGAGGAATTTTTCCCAAAGCATAAGCTACAACACTTACATCGTTAGCTAAAGGGCGAGAAAGTTGAACAGCTTCTCTAAAAGCAGTAGGAGCCAAAGCTGTTACACCTGCAGCAGGGGCAGTGGTGTTGTTATAACGATTTGCAGATGTTAAAGTGCTTGAAGTTTCATTACCATTAGCAGTATTGAAAACAGTGCCAGGTAGAGCAACACCATTATTTCTAATTACTAAGATACTTAAATTATTTCCAGCGGTTCTAACAAATGGAGTTGTTAAATCAATAGAATTCCACCCTACACCCGATACAGTAAAGGTGCCGTTAAACACCTGAGTATAACCCGATAAACTGTAAGTTCCAGCAGCAAATGTGGTATTTGTACCATCATTTTTCATATAAATCTCAAAATTGCTTACTACTAAAGGAAAAGTACCAGTATAAGAACTGAGGCTGTATGCAATTCTTGTTATTGCAGTTCCAAAAGTTTCAAAATTTCCGTTCCCAATTTCAGTTGTTGTATATCTGTTTTCTTGAACATGGTATGTGCTACCACCAATTACAGCATTTGGTGAAGTGCCAGGATTAGCAGAAATAGTTACCAACTGAGCGAATGAGGAATTGTTTTTTAAGAGAAATAAAGAACATAAAAAGAGTAAAATTATTTTTTTCATAATGTTTGTTTAAATTTTAAAATAAGTATTAACTCGCAATATACATTTAAGATTAAATAAAACTAAGTTTTTATCTAATTTTATTTTAATCTGTTTTATTCGGTATAAGATTTCGTTTCTATTATTTAGCCACTAATCCTTACTTTTGCAGCCGAAAAAACAAAATCTATTTATAATATGGCTTCTGTAGGTAAAGTAAAACAAATTATTGGTGCAGTAGTTGATGTGCATTTTGATAGTGCATTGCCAGAAATTTACAATTCATTAGAATTAAAAAAGCCAAATGGCGACGTGTTGGTTTTAGAAGTTCAACAACATTTAGGAGAAGATAGTGTACGTACTATTGCAATGGATGGTACCGAAGGATTAACAAGAGGAATGGCTGTTGTAGATACCGGAAAACCAATTGCAATGCCTGTTGGCGAAGGTATTAATGGTCGTTTATTTAATGTAACTGGAGATGCTATTGATGGCTTACCACAAATTGATAAATCAAATGGTCGCCCCATTCACAACAAACCACCATTGTTCGAAAACCTAAGTACAGCTTCTGAAATATTATTAACAGGTATTAAAGTAATTGACCTTATTGAGCCTTATGCAAAAGGCGGTAAAATTGGTTTGTTTGGTGGTGCAGGAGTTGGAAAAACAGTTTTAATTCAAGAGTTGATTAATAATATTGCTAAAGGTCATGGTGGGTTATCAGTATTTGCTGGTGTGGGAGAAAGAACTC
>JANLVQ010000076.1:0-2807 GCA_031364085.1 Chitinophagaceae bacterium | reverse complement strand
TGATAATTTAAAAGCTAACTACGATTACGTAATTATTGACTCTGCACCTGTAGGATTAGTGGGTGATACATTTACTATTGCAGAATATGCCGATGCTTCGATTTATGTAATTCGTCAACGTTATACTTTCAAAAAGCAGGTCGACTTTATTAATGATATTTATGTGGCTAATAAATTGCCAAACATGGGATTAATCATGAACGATGTTAAGGTTGGGGCTCGTTATGGTTATTATGGTTATGGCAATGGTTATGGCAATGGTTATGGTTATGGCTATGGCTATGGTTATGGCGGAAAATCAAAATCATCAAATCAATATTTTGACGATGTTAAACCTAGACCAAAAACATTTGGACAGTTCTTATCAAGTATTAAAGAAAGAATTTTTGGGTAATCAACTTTAATAGTTGATGAAATACAATGTGTAGAATTGCAGCAATTTTTGGTGGAGAAAATAATTTAGAATCGCAGATTCAAAGCATGACGAATGCCATGCATCGTGGTGGTCCTGATGATAATGGTTTTTTAGTTAATGAAGATTTGAATTATGCTTTAGGACATAGAAGATTATCTATTATTGATTTATCTCCTTTAGGTCATCAACCCATGTTAAGTGAAAATAAATCTATTGAGATAGTTTATAATGGTGAAATCTACAATTTTCTCGAAATAAAAGAAGAGCTTAAATTATTAGGACATGTTTTCTTATCTAATTCTGATACAGAAGTTATCATTGAAGGATACATCCATTGGGGAGTTGATATATTGGAGAAATTAAGAGGCATGTTTGCTTTTGTATTGATAGATAAAAATACCAATACCTTATTTGCAGCTCGTGATCATGCAGGAATCAAGCCATTATACATTGGTAGAAAAAATGAAACCATTTATTTTTCCTCTGAAGTTCGTGGCTTAAAAGCTATTGATAATAACTGGGCTGAAAATGAAAACTGGAAAATTTGGTTTTTAAGTTATGGATTTTTACCAGAGCCTATTACAACCTTGCAAAAAGTGCAGCCCTTGCCACGAGGTCATTATTTAACTATTGATTTAAAAACTAAAGAAGAAAATTTAGTTAGATATTATCAATACCAATATCAAAATAACCCCATTAGTTTTGAAGCAGCAGTATCAACTACAAAAGAGTTGATGTTGAAGTCGGTGAAAAGGCATTTAATTGCAGATGTTCCTGTAGGTGTTTTTTTAAGTGGTGGAATTGACAGCAGTTTATTAACCATATTAGCTCAACAACAACAATCATCACCCATTGAAACATTGAGTATTTATTTTGATGATGAAAAATATTCTGAAAAAGAGTTTCAAGATATCATTATCAAAGAAACAGGGGTTAAACATCATTTTTATAAAATAACTAAAGACGAGTTTTTAGAAAGTTGGAATGAGATTTATGAAAGTTTAGATCAACCCTCAACAGATGCTATTAACACTCATTTTATTTGTAAATATGCAAATAAGTTAGGGTTAAAAGTGGTTTTAAGTGGTTTAGGGGCTGATGAAATTTTTGGTGGATACCCTTCTGTAAAACATGCACAACATATTAATAAATATAATGTGTTAGCAATGATGAATAAGTTTTCCCCTATTGATTTTTTTACTACTTATCCAAAAAGAAAAATTCAATATTTAAATACTTCAATAGCTTCAAAAGAGTATTTGTTTTACCGAGGTTTATTTACACCTAAAGATATTGCTACCATTTTGGAGCTGGATGAAAAAAAAGTGTTAACCGAATTAACTACTTATCAGTTTCAGGAAGATATTTCAAATACAAGTTCAAAAAACAGGGCGGCTTATTACGATACGGCTATTTATATGCAAAATCAATTGCTGAAAGACAGTGACACACAAAGTATGTGGCATAGCTTAGAGCTAAGAGTGCCTTTTTTAGATAGAGATTTAATGGACTATGTGAACAATGTTCATGTAGATATAAAATTCCCTAAAAACAGTTCTGTGCCTAAAACCTTATTGGTAGAAGCTTTTAAAGATATTTTACCAGAACCCATTTGGAATAGGCCTAAAAAAGGATTCACTTTTCCATTCGAAAATTGGTTTGGGGGAATGCAAGTTTTTAAAGACGAGAATTATTTACCCAATTGGGTTTATACCAAGTTTAAAAAAGGAGATTTTAATTTTTCGAGATTATGGTCGGTATTTCTTTCTAACTCCTCAAAAAAATTAGCAACAATTTCTAAGCTGAATTAAATGTCGATTGAAGTAGTACATTTTCAAAGAAAGCAAAGGTCAACAGGAAATCATAGCATTGAAAGTTATTTCGAAGCCATAAGAAACCTACAACCAATTGACCTTTGCATTATAAAAAAGGAAGTTAGTTTTTTTAGTAATGGATTATTTAAAAGGATAATCATTGTTATAGAAGCATTTTTTTATCAAAAACAAATTAATCATATTACTGGCGATATTCATTTTGCCAATTTACTTTTTAATAAAAAGAAAAGTATTTTAACCATTCACGATTGTGGTGCTTTAAAAGATAAAACAGGATTAAAATTTAACATTTTAAAATGGTTTTGGTTTACACTACCTGCTAAGAAGGCAGCATACATTACAGTAAACTCAGAAGCTACCAAAAAAGATTTGTTACAATACATTTCTTATCCAAAAGAAAACATTAAAGTAATTTATATTTTTGTTCCAGAAATTCATCAACCAAACCCCAAAGTATTTAATAAAAATAAGCCCACTATTTTACAATTAGGTACAGCACCAAATAAAAATATAGCTAAAACTGCTGCCGCTTTAAAAGGTATTCATTGCAGCTATAT
>JANLVQ010000035.1:0-18235 GCA_031364085.1 Chitinophagaceae bacterium | reverse complement strand
ACCACCAGTTTGTTTTGGGGACCCATAAAAAAACTACCATCAACTTTTAGCGATGCTGATAAAAAAAGAATTACTGATGATTATACTAAATTAATTGGTGAGCAAATTTTGCCTTCGTATAAAAAACTTGGAGATTTTTTCGAGAAAGAATATTTAGCTAAAACTAGAACAACAAGTGGCATTAATGGAGTTGCAACGGGTAGTGACTATTATAAATATTTAATAGAATATTGGACAACCACTAATAAAACTCCAGATGAAATTTATACAACAGGTTTAGCAGAAGTGAAAAGAATTAGAGAAGAAATGGAACGGGTTAAAACTGAAGTAAAATTTAACGGAGATTTAAAAGCATTTTTTGAGTTTATGAAAAATGATAAACAATTTATGCCTTATACAACTCCAGATGAAGTGTTAAATGCTTTTCGTTCTATTCAAAAAAATATTGATATTAATTTAAGTTCGATGTTTGGTACAACACCAAAAACAAAATTTGAAATTCGCCAAACAGAAGCATTTAGAGCAGCCAGTGCCAGTGCAGAATATAATCAAGGAAGTGCAGATGGAACAAGACCTGGAATTTTTTATGTACCAATAATTGATGCTACAAAATTTAATACAACCAGTGGCATGGAAAGTTTGTTTTTGCATGAAGCCATTCCTGGTCATCATTATCAAATTTCTTTGCAACAAGAGAATGAAAGTTTACCAAAGTTTAGAAGATTTAGTTGGTATGGTGCTTATGGCGAAGGCTGGGCTTTGTATTGTGAAAGCTTAGGAAAAGATTTAGGATTATATACAAACCCCTACCAATATATGGGTGCATTAGGAGATGAAATTCATAGAGCTATTCGATTGGTTGTAGATGTTGCCATTCATACTAAAAATATGAGTAGAGAAGAAGCAATAAAATATATGATGGAAAATGAAGCCATTAGTGAAGAAGGTGCTACTGCTGAGATTGAAAGGTATATGGCAATTCCTGCACAAGCTTTAAGTTATAAAACCGGTGCTTTGAAAATTCAAGAATTAAGAGCTAAATATAAAAAGCAACAAGGTGATAAATTTTCTTTAAAAAACTTTCATGATACCTTTTTAAAAGATGGTTGTTTGCCTTTAGATGTTTTAGAAAAGAAAATGGAAGCTTGGGCGAAACCTTAATTATTTCCACTTTAGAGTAGAAATTAAGTGCCTCATATCTTGTAGTAAAAAATCATTCACAACTTTAAGCGAATCTTCATTAGGAGATGCATCAAAATATAATGCTCCCCGTAAAAAATGTTTGCTACTATCAGTTACAAAAAACTGGTTGGCTGTAGCAACATTTCCTCCTAGTTGAAACAACATGCCATGAACATTATTGGGTGTTGCCAATAACGAATCTTCTTTTGAAGAAGCTTTAGAACTATGTGCATCTGAAAGCCTGAATGAGTGTCTTAGCAATGAGTCTAATTTATATTTTCCAATCTCTTTATAGCTGCAATAAATTTTACCTCCCATTGTCGGAAAATCAATATTAATCCACCAAGGATTTTCTGTTGCCTCACCAAAAAAACTGGTATCCTTTATTACTTTTGCATAAATAGGATACTCAAAACTATAAGGATAACCAGCTTGATTAAAAACTTGATACTGATGTTGTGGTAAATCAATTTTAAAATAACCTTTTGGCTTGTTTACTGGTTTTTCTTTACATGCAATAATCGCTATACAAAAAAAGAAAATATATACTTTTGAATTTTTAAACATGCTTTTAATTATACTATTCAACTTCAGGAGACTTAATGGAAACTTTTACTTTCTCTACCCTATGTTTAACTAATTCTAAAACTGTAAATTCAAAATCGCCACATACTATTACTTGCATAGTTTTTGGAATCTCTCCTGCACGTTCCAAAACTAATCCAGCTAAAGAATCACTCTCTCCTTTCACAGCATCAAATGTGTCTACAGGTAGTCGCATAAGTTTACAAACATCATTAATCATGGTTTTACCCTCAAAAATATAATTGTAATCATCTATCTTCTTAAAAGCAATTTCTTCTTCATCAAATTCATCTTTTATTTCTCCAACAATTTGTTCTAGAACATCTTCTAAGGTAACAATGCCACTTGTGCCACCAAATTCATCAACAACAACAGCAAAGTGAATTCTTTTAGTTTGAAACTCTTGTAATAAATCTTCAATTAGTTTTTGTTCATGTACAAAAAAAGGCTGGCGAACTAATGACAGCCAATTAAAATCATCCCCTTTTTCTAAATAAGGTAATAAATCTTTGGTATGAATAATGCCTACAATTTCATCTAAATCTTCTTTGTAAACAGGTAATCTACTGTAATGTAATTCTTCAATTTTATTTGTTAGTTCAGTAAATGTTGATGTATTATCAATACCCGAAACATCAAGCCTGGTTTTCATAATTTGTTTAACAGTAATACTACCAAATTCTAATATGCCTTTTAAAATATTTTTGCCACTCTCTGCAGTATATGTAATATCAATAGCATGACTCATTTCTTCATTGGTTACCGTGCCTGAAGATTTATTCGATAATTTTCTTTCAATCTTATCACTGTATTTTACCAGAATTCTACTGAATGGTTTAAATAGATAGTTAACAGATTCAAGCACAAAACTTACCTCTTTTGCAAAACGAATATTGTTTTGTGTAGCCATTACTTTTGGCATCACTTCACAAATTAATAAAAGTAAAGAGGTTACTAGTACTACTTTAAAACCAAACTCTAGCCAAAATAATTGTGGAGAAAAATGTACATAGGTTTCTAATAATAAATTAGAGATTACAATAATGGCTATGTTTATTAAATTATTAGCAATTAGCATAGATGCTAATAATATTTTAGGATCTTCTAAAAGATTTACAATTCGTTTATATGAATCTGAGGTTTTTGTTTTAAGAAGATTAATATCTTTATAGTTTAGTGAAAAATAAGCCACTTCGGAACCACTAATCATGAATGAGAATGCAAAAAGAATTAATAAAATAAAAATTAAAACGGGAGTAAGAGACGATATAGTCTCTGGTGGATTTATTTGTAGAATATGATAAAATGCAGAATAATAATCCAATTGGGGTGTTTTAGTGAACAATATGTCTTAGCTAAAAGACTTGGCAAAAATATCGGATTAGTTTAAACTAAAAAGGCAAATTTCCCTCAGGGTCAATTATTGGGTCATCGGCATTATATCCTTCTATTGGATCAGAATGATGAGGAGCACCATTTCTCTTTTCTAACATAATTAAATTATCGCCAACTACTTCTGTTGCAAATTTCTTATTACCTTCTTTATCTTCCCAATTTCGGGTTCTTAATCTTCCTTCAATATAAATTAGGCTGCCTTTATGTAAATATTTTTGAGCAAGTTCTGCCAATCCTCTCCATAAAACAACAGTATGCCATTCTGTTTGAGATAATAGCTTGCCATTTCTATCTTTATAAGTTTCAGTAGTGGCAAGAGGAAATTTTACAACTGCAATATTTCCCTCTAGGGTTTGTAAGTCGGGGTCTTTACCTAAATTTCCAATAAGCATAACCTTATTTACACCTCTCATAGTAGCACTTTTTTGTGTGGTATAAAGTTAAGGAGATTATTAATTATAACACAAAATTTTGTTTTTACAGCACTCCTGCACTTATTAATACGTAAAGAAAACTGCTTTTTATATCTTTGTAAAAATTAGATTCATGTTTGTTCAACAATTATATACAGGCTGTTTAAGTGAAGCAGCTTATTATATTGAAAGTGATGGAGTGGCTGCAGTAATTGACCCCCTAAGAGATATTGATGAATATTTACAATTGGCAAATACAAGAAATGCAACTATAAAATACATTTTCGAAACCCATTTTCATGCCGATTTTGTTAGTGGTCATTTAGATTTAGCAGCAGCTACTGGTGCCAAAATAGTTTATGGTCCTAATACAGAAACTAATTTTGAGGTAGTAGTTGCAAAAGATGAAGAAGTATTTGAAGTTGGGAAGATAAAAATCAGAGCATTACACACACCTGGTCATACTTTAGAAAGTACTTGTTATTTGTTGTTAGATGAAAATAATAAAGAGTACTGCATATTTACTGGTGATACTTTATTTGTGGGCGATGTAGGCCGACCAGATTTGGCACAAAAAGCAGATATTTTAACTAAAGAAGATTTAGCTAGCATGTTATACGAAAGTTTGCAAACAAAGATTATGCCTTTGCATGATGATGTAATTATGTACCCTGCTCATGGTGCTGGTAGCAGTTGTGGTAAAAGTTTAGGTAAAGAAACTTTTAGTACAATTGGCAATCAGAAAAAAAATAATTATGCTTTAAATCAAGCAACCAAAGAAGATTTTGTTAAAGCCGTAACTGAAGGTTTAGCAGCTCCTCCAAATTATTTTCCTATTAATGCAAAAATTAATAAAGAAGGTTACGAAAGTTTAGATAAAGTTTTAGAATATGGATTAAGAGCATTAAACATTGAAGATTTTAAATTACTTGCATCAGAAGAAGGAGTAACAATATTAGATACTAGAAATGTAACAGTATTTACTAAGGGGTTCGTACCCAACAGTATTTCAATTGGTTTAGAAGGAAGATTTGCAGAATGGGCTGGAAGTATTTTATCTTTCAAGAAAAAAATAATTTTAGTAACAGAGGAAGGTAAAGAAAAAGAATCTGTTGTTCGTTTAGCTCGGGTTGGTTTCGACAATTTTGGAGGATTTTTAAATGAAGGTTTTGAAGCATGGAAAAATGCAAACGAAAAAGTTGATTTAATTATTGAAGTTGAAGCTGATGAGCTAGCCATGGATATACCATTCGATGAAAATTTAGTAATTCTTGATGTTAGAAAAGAAACAGAATATGCCGATGGGCATATTGCAGAAGCTATAAATATTCCTTTAATAGATTTAACTGATTTTGGTAAAATGGCTGATTTTGAAGATAATCAAAACATTTATATTCATTGTGCAGGTGGCTATAGAAGTGTAATTGCTGCTAGTCTAATTAAACAACAAGGTATACATAATGTTAGAAATGTTTTAGGTGGTTATGCTAAAATTAAAGAGTTAACAGACAAATTTACTTTTGAAAAAAGTGCAGAAGTTTTAAACTAATTACTCTTTAACACACTAGCATAAGTTTCTAAACATCTATTTCTGGCTTCTGTGTGTTCAACAATGGGTTTAGGATATTTATCTGTATTGAATTCTGGAATCCATTTTTTTATATAAACTAAATCGTTATCAAATTTTTCTGTTTGTAAAGCTGGATTAAAAACCCTGAAATAGGGTGCAGCATCACAGCCAGAACCTGCAGCCCATTGCCAACCTCCATTATTTGCAGCAAAATCAAAGTCGAGTAATTTTTGTGCAAAATAAGCTTCCCCCCAACGCCAATCTATAAGCAAATGTTTGGTTAAAAAAGATGCAACAATCATTCTAACTCTGTTGTGCATATAACCAGTTTGATTGAGTTCTCTCATACCAGCATCAACAATAGGGTAACCTGTTTTGCCCTCACACCAAAGTTTAAATTCAATTTCATTATTTCTCCAATTAATTAAATCATATTCTTCTTTAAATGACTTGCCTTTGCTAATGTGTGGAAAATGCCAGAGAATTTGATGATAGAAATCTCGCCAAATTAATTCGTTCAAAAAAGTTTCATTTAATGGCAAACTATACTGTACTAATTTTCTAATACTTATAGTGCCAAAACGCAGATGAATGCCCAATTTAGATGTACCATTAATAGCTGGAAAATTTCTTTGCTCTGTATATTTTTTAACTATTTTAACCTGTAAACTTTTTTTTGGAAAAGAATTTTCAATTTCTTTAAAACCCATTTCTGTTATACTGATAATTGGTAATGCATCTTGCTTAAAAAAGTGATTAAAATATTTTTCTGTAGGATAAGGTTTGTAGTAAAATTCAGAGAGTTTAGCTTTCCATTTTTTACTAAATGGAGTAAAAACAGTATAAGGTTTTCCATCATCTTTTACAACTTCACATTTTTCAAATACAACCTGATCTTTAAAAGTTTTAAAATTATTCCCATTTTGATTTATTAAAGATTCAACTGCTGCATCTCTTTGTTGAGCATACAACTCGTAATCATGATTTGTATAAACTGTTTCAATAGTATATTTTTTTATTAATTGCTTAAAAACTTCCAAAGGAGTGTTATAATAAACTTCAAGACTACTGCCTAATGCATTCAATTCTATTTGCAATTCTGTTAATGAATCATGAATGAATTGAACTCTTTTATCGCACCTGTTTTCTACATCATCCAAAATATTTTTATCGAAAATAAAAATGGGTAATACATTTTTTGAATCTTTTAAAGCATGGTATAGTCCTGCATTATCTGTAAGTCTTAAATCTCTTCTAAACCAAAAAATAGAAATTGCCTGAGTCATAAATCTTAAGAAAAAATCTGTTTATAAATACTTTGAATTGTAAAGTTTGTATAACGCCTATTGCCACATTGTTTTACCCAACTAACGCCTTTTATGGCATTGGTTAAAAAAACTTCATCGGCTTTTAATACATCATCAAATATTATTTGCTTTTCAAGTACTGTTATATTTTTTTGATGAAGTTGTTGAATAATATTTTTTCTCATCACACCATCAACACAGCCACTTTCTAAGCTTGGTGTAATGATGTTTTCTTCAACAACTAAAAAAATATTGGCGATGCAAGAATCTGAAATATGGTTATTAAAATTCAATAATAGAGCATCATTTAGCTTATTTTCTTTAGCCCAAATAGCAGCCATAGTATAGGCTAAATAATTATTGGTTTTGATGTTTGAAAAAATGTCTGTCGATTTTTTTGCATCTGTGTAAACATCAATCACCAACCCATTTTTATTTAATTCATTAAAAGACTCATTTAATTCAAAACTTTGTATAAGTATATTAGCTTGATGGTTATTGCAAGCAAACAACTCTCCATCTTTTCTAAAAAAATTTATTCTAACTCTTGCTAGTGATTGATGTTTATTTTTAGTAAATGTTTGTACAATGTTTTCCTCTAATGTTTCAAAAGAAAAATGTTGTGGAAATTGAAGTTTTAAGATTTCTAAACTTATTTTTATTCTTTCAAAATGTAAATTTTTCAATAAAATTTTACCATCAATAATTTTAATTGTTTCAAAAAAACCATCACCATATCTGAATGATCTGTTATTAATAGAAACATGGTTTTCAGCTTCTGTAAAATATTTTCCATTTAAATTATACCAGTTAGCAACTTGCATAGAGCAAATTTCAGTTACTTTTATCAAACAATAATTTATTGCTATGTTGATTTTGGATATTATTCAAACCTTAGAATCTTTTGCTCCACTTGCTTATCAAGAACCTTATGATAATTCTGGTTTATTAACAGGAAATAAAAGCTCTACTTGCACTGGTGTTTTATGCACTTTAGATGTAACTGTTGAGGTTATTGAAGAAGCCAAACAGAGAAATTGTAATTTAATTGTTGCACATCATCCTATAATTTTTAGTGGTATAAAAAAATTGATAGGTAGTAATTATGTTGAGCAAACCCTTATTAATGCTATTAAAAACGATATGGCTATTTATGCTTGTCATACCAATTTAGATAACGTATTTCATGGGGTAAATCATCAAATAGCAAATAAACTAGGCTTAATCAACATAAAAATACTACAACCAAAAACCCATATTCTTTCTAAACTTTTTGTTTTTGTACCTAAAAGTGATGCCGAAAAAGTTAAAGAAGCCATGTTTAATGCAGGGGCTGGAGAAATTGCTAATTACAGTGAATGTAGTTTTAATACAGAAGGCTTAGGTACTTTTAAAGGAAATAAAAATTCAAATCCTACTATTGGGAAACCTTTAATTCGTGAAATTGTTGGAGAAGTAAAAATTGAAGTGATCTTCCCAACTTATTTACAAAATATTGTGGTGGAACAAATGAAATTAGCTCATCCATACGAGGAAGTAGCTTACGATATTGTGCCTTTAAATAATCAAAATCAGCAAGTTGGAAGTGGAATGATTGGTGAGTTGTTAAACCCATTAACTGAAAATGAATTTTTAAAATTTGTTAAAAAGCAGTTTACATTAAAAGCTATAAAACATACCCAATTACTTAATAAACCCATTAAAAGTGTAGCTCTTAGTGGTGGTGCAGGTAGCTTTTTAATAAAAACTGCTATTGCAGCACAGGCAGATATATACATTAGTTCTGATATTAAATACCACGATTTTTTTGATGCTGATCAAAAAATTGTGGTTGCAGACATTGGACATTGGGAAAGTGAGCAGTATACAATTGAACTTCTTATTGAAATAATACGAGCAAAAACCCCTACTTTTGCCGTCCTTAAAAGTGAGGTAAATACTAATCCTGTAAGTTATTTTATAGATTAGAATTACGCTTTTAATATAAAAAATAACAAATCTTAAATTGTAAATAAAATGGCTGCAGTAAAAGAATATTCGGTTCAAGATAAATTGGCCGCTTTAACTAAACTTCAAAAAATTGATACCAAATTAGATGAGTTTGGAATTTTAAAAGGCGAATTGCCAATGGAAGTTAAAGATTTGGAAGATGAAATTCAAGGCTTACACAGCAGAAGAATTAGAATTGAAGAAGAAATTAATGGTATTAACGAATACATCGAGAGTAGAAAAGAAGCTATTAAAGAGTCTGATGCATTAATAAAAAAGTACGAAAAACAAAGCAACGACGTAAAGAATAGCAGAGAGTTTGAAGCAATCAATAAAGAAATTGAGATGCAACAACTTGA
This sequence comes from Chitinophagaceae bacterium, assembly GCA_031364085.1. Classification (GTDB taxonomy): domain Bacteria; phylum Bacteroidota; class Bacteroidia; order Chitinophagales; family Chitinophagaceae; genus CAIVPM01. Next base: position 9,435 of record JANLVQ010000035.1, on the reverse strand, counting down.
AGTAAAGCTTGCCGAAAAACATATTAAAGATGCTAACGAAGAAATTCTTGAAAAAGCAAGAGCTTTAGAAATAGCTAAAAAACAAATTGCTTCTAAAGAAGGTGTTTTAACACATAAAAAAAGTGAATTAGAAAAAATTATTGTTGAAACAGAAAAAGAAGAAAAGCATTATGGTAAAATAAGTGAAGTTGCTAGAAAAGAAATTGACGAAAGATTATTATACAGCTACGATAGAATTAGAAGTAGTTATAGAAATGGCCTAGCTGTTGTTTCTGTTGAACGTGATGCCTGTGGTGGATGTTTTAATGCAATTCCTCCTCAACGTCAAAGTGAAATTCGTTTACACAAAAAAGTAATTGTTTGTGAAAACTGCGGAAGAATTTTAATTGATGAAACTTTACACGAAAACACAAAAGTAAAATAGTTTTAATTTTAGAATAATATTAAATAAAAAGGAAGCAAATTGAGCTTCCTTTTTTTATAGCATGAAAAAACAATTTTTAGTCATATCATTTATTTTATTCTACTCAATATGCTTTGCTGAAAAAGTGTATGATTTTAATACAACTTGTCAACAAGCATACAAAGAAATTTGTCAGCTTAAAATAAAAAATGCAACTACATTAATCGAAAAAGCAAAACTTCAAAATGTTAATAATTTAATCCCAATTTATTTAGAAAGTTATATTGACATTATTGAACTTTTTTTTAATGAAGATTTGATTGAATATACAAAACGAAAAGAGAATATTGATGATAGAATCAACATTTTAAAAAAAGGAAATAAAAACTCTGCTTTACATCTTTATTGTTTAAGTAATGCCTATTTACACAAATCAATTATTCATGTTCGTTATGGTGAAAACATGAGTGCCGCTTGGGCTGCAAGAAAAGCCTACTTATTAATTAAAGAAAATAAGGAAGAATTTAAAACATTTGCTCCAAACGATCTATTGTTAGGAACCCTACAAGCAATTACTGGAACAATTCCTAAAAGTTATCAGTGGATTGCTAGTATTTTAGGAATGAAAGGTTCGTTAACAAATGGAATGAAAGTACTTAAAACCTTTGTTAATAGTAATGATCCTTGGGCAAAATTTTATGATACTGAAAGTGAATTTTTATATAATTACATTAGTTATTATATAGAAAATAAAAAAGAAGAAGCCCTAAAAAGAATTCAGAATACTAAGTTAGATTTAGTCAATAATCACCTGTTAGCTTATATGGCTACTAACCTTTATGTAAATGGAAAACAAACAGAATTAGCTAAACAAATTATATTAAACAGAAATCCATCAAACGAATATTTAACTACCCCTGTTTGGGATATGCAAATGGGTTTTATTCAATTGCATAAATTAGAATTACCAGAAGCTATAACATCTTTCGAAAAATATTTATCAAGCTTTAAAGGCAATTTTTATGTAAAAGATGTGTATCAAAAGCTAAGCTGGGCTTATTATTTACAAGGCAATATTAAAGCTGCTGAAAATGCTAGACTTGCAGTACTACAAAAAGGGAATACTAATTCCGACGCTGATAAACATGCTTTTAATGACGCAAAAACAAATCAATGGCCGAACGCAATATTACTAAAATCTCGTTTATTAAACGATGGAGGCTATAATACTGATGCTTTGGCATTGCTATCGAGTATAACAAGTAATAGTTTTGAAAGAGAGGAAGAGCAATTAGAATTTGTTTATCGCTTAGGAAGAATAAACGATGATTTAAATAAAGATGCTGAAGCCATTAAATTTTATAAACAAGCCATTATTTTGGGGGAATTCCGAAAAGAATATTATGCTGCACGAGCAGCTTTACAAATAGGAAATATTTATGAAAATCAACTCAACAAAACCGAGTCTGTAAAATATTATAATATTTGTTTAAATATGGGTGATCATGAATATAAAAATTCATTGGACCAAAGAGCAAAAAGTGGAATAGCACGTTGTAAAGGAGAATAATCTATTTAAATTTACTTTGAAAATTTCCTTACAAATATCATCTTCGTATTAGTTATTTTTACTGCTCATGCTGCAAAGTTTACACATACAGAATTATGCAATAATCGATGAAATTAAAATCGATTTTACCAATAATTTAAATATTATTACTGGCGAAACAGGTGCTGGTAAAAGTATTTTAATGGGAGCACTGAGTTTAATTTTAGGAGAAAGAGCCGACAGTTCTGTTTTGGTTGATACCAACAAAAAATGTTTTATTGAAGGAAGCTTCTTTGTAGATAACAAACCACAAGTACAATATTTTTTGCAAGAAAATGATTTAGATAATAATGATACATTATTGTTAAGAAGAGAAATTGCCAATAATGGAAAAAGCAGGGCTTTCATAAACGATACACCTGTTAATCTGCAACAATTAAAATCATTAACATATTTGCTAGTTGACTTACATCAACAATTTGATGCTTTAGAATTAGGCGAAAGTGATTTTCAAAGAGAAGTTTTAGATGCATTAGCAGAGAATGAAAAACAACTCCAAACCTATTCAGCTATTTATAAAAAATGGGTTGAAGCAAAAAAATATTTAGAAGCATTACAACAAAAGCAAATCAATTTTCAAAACGAATTCGATTACAACCAATTTTTATTTAATGAATTAGATGAGCTAGGATTAAAAGAAAATGAATTAGAAAATTTGGAAGAAGAGCTAAAGATTTTAAATAATAGCGAAGGCATAAAATCTTCTTTAAACAAAGTTTATTTTGATTTAAAAGATGCAGAACAACCAGTTGTTACTATAATAAAACAAGCCATTCAACAACTTCAACAATTTAATGGGGTGCATAAAAGTATAGCCCCATTAATAGAAAGATTAAATAGTAATTATATTGAATTAGTTGACATTGCTGCCGAGGTTGAATCTGTTAATGATGCAGTGGTTTATGATGAAGAAAGAATTCAAATAATAAACGATATACTATCAATTGGCTATAAACTTTTGAAAAAGCATAACGTATCTACAACAAATGATTTAATTGCAATTCAAAAAATTTTGGAACAAAAATTACAAGCTGTTTTAAATATCGAAGAGCAGATTAAAACTAAAAAAATAGAAACAGATAACTTGCATAAAGAATTAGATGAGCATGCTGAAATTATATCTCAAAACAGGTTTAAACAAATGAAACCATTCACCAATAAAGTGAACGACTTATTAAAACAAGTCGGTATGCCAAATGCTTTAATAAAAGTTGCATTAAGTAAATCTGATTTAAATGAATATGGCAAAGATATTATTGAGTTTTTATTTGATGCTAACAAAAGCAACAAATTCGAGCCTATTCGTAAAGTAGCAAGTGGTGGTGAACTGAGCAGATTAATGTTATGCATAAAATCACTTGTTGCACAAAAAATTAATTTACCTACTTTAATTTTTGATGAAATTGATTCTGGAATTAGTGGAGAAGCTGCAAAGCAAGTCAGCATCATTATGCAAGGCTTAGCAAAAAATCGACAAATTATTTGCATTACGCATCAACCTCAAATTGCTGCAAAAGCCAATACACATTTGTTTGTGTTTAAAGAAATGGAGCAAGAAAAAATAAAAACTAAAATTAAAAAATTGAATATAAATGAGAGAACTGAAGCTATTGCAAAAATGTTAAGTGGCGAAAATCCAAGTACTGCTGCAATAACTAGTGCTAAAGAAATGATGCAACACAACTAAAAATGCCAATACAAGAAGCCTATAATCGGTGGTCAGAAATTTATGATTCTAATCAAAATAAAACTCGAGACCTTGAAGCTTTTGCCTTAAGAAGAATATTATCTGGATTTAAATGTTCAAAGATTCTAGAAATAGGTTGTGGCACTGGTAAGAATACTGAATGGCTGATTAATAGATGTGAAATGCTTGTTGCTGTTGACTTTTCAGAAAAAATGTTGCAAAAAGCAAAAGAAAAATTATCACAACAAAAAATTCAATTTGCTCAAGCAGATATTACAAAAAATTGGATTTTTTCTAATCAAACATTTCAATTAATTACAGCAAGTTTAGTTTTAGAACATATAGAAGACTTAAGTCATATTTTTCAACAAGCTTTTGAAAAATTAGAGCCCAATGGTTTTTTCTATATGGGAGAATTGCATCCTTTTAAACAATATCAAGGTAGTAAAGCAAAGTTTGAATCTAGAAATGGAATGCAAGTATTAGAATGTTTTACACATCATATTTCCGAATTTATAATTATTGCTTTACAAAATAAATTCAGTGTATATCATATCGAAGAATTTTTTGATGATGAAAATTTAAATGAAGCTCCTAGAATTTTATCTATCGTATTTAAAAAAAAATAAAACTATTTCATGAGAATTATTTCATACAACACCAATGGAATAAGGGCTGCACTAAAAAAAGGATTTGTTGATTGGTTAAAAACTAATCCTGCCGACATCATTTGTATTCAAGAAACCAAAGCACAAGAATCCGATGCCGAAATGGGCGAGATTGAAAAATTGGGTTATCGCCATCATTGGTTTTCTGCACAAAAAAAAGGCTATAGCGGTGTATGTGTTCTTTCAAAAATAAAAGCAGATAAAGTTGTAGTTGGTAATGGATTTGAAATGAGTGATTATGAAGGAAGAGTAATTCGTTTAGATTTTGGTGATATTACTTTGCTGAATTGTTATTTCCCATCTGGTACTAGTGGTACAGAACGCCAAACTTATAAATACCAATGGCTTTCTGAATTTTTAAGTTTTGTGAATGAATTAAAAAAAACAAGAAAAAAAATCATTGTTTGTGGCGATTATAATATTGCACATAAAGAAATTGATATTCACGACCACAAAGGAAATAAAAACTCCAGTGGCTTTTTACCTGAAGAACGTGCTTGGATGGATGAATTTTTAGCTGCTGGTTTTATTGATACTTTTAGATTTTGTAACCCAACAACTGCTCATGCTTATAGTTGGTGGAGCCAACGTTTTCCGAGTGTTCGTTTGCAAAATAAAGGCTGGAGAATTGATTATATTTGTGTTTCAAAAGCCTTAGAAAAACAAATTATATCGGCAACCATTTTTCCTGATGTTAAGCACAGCGATCATTGTCCGATTTATGCTGAGTTGAAAGATGAGTAGGTTCAATTTTAACTTAATTCATCATGACAACTCATCTATCTAAATTTACCAAAGCTTACATTTGCAGCCTATAAAAACACAATGGCGTTATTTAATAATAAAAAAGACCCAGCTACTGAGATGAGTTTTATTGATCATCTCGAAGCATTGCGTTCTCATATTGTTCGTAGTGTTTTAGCTATTCTTATTTGTGCTATAATTTTTTTTATTTACAGAGATTGGATTTTTGATAATATTATTACAGGTCCATTGAATCATGATTTTATTAGTTATAGAGCATTTTGTAAAATCGGTCATTTATTACATTTAGGAGATGCTTTGTGTATGCAACCTGTAGAAGTAAAAATGCAAAGTAATACTTTTGGGGGGCAATTATTTAGTACACTTACTATGTGTTTTATGGGTGGGGTAATGGTTGCTTTTCCTTTTATATTTTGGCAATTTTGGAGCTTTGTAAAACCTGCACTAAAGGATAAAGAAATTCAGTCAACAAGGTTTGTAATATTTTGGGTATCCTTCTTCTTCTTCTTAGGTTCCTTATTTGGTTTTATGATATTGGGTCCGTTTACATTTAATTTTTTAGCAAGTTTTCAATTAGGTACACAACATTTAATTGATACTAGACCAACCCTTTCAGATTATTTCGATAACTTAACCAGCTTAACAGTGGGTTGTGGTTTAGCTTTTGAATTGCCTGTAATTTCTTGGGTGCTTACAAAAATTGGACTCATTACTCCAAAATTTTTAAAAGAAATTCGCCGTTATGCTATTGTTGTAATACTAATAGTTGCAGCTGTAATTACTCCTAGTCCAGATATTAGTAGTCAGATGATTGTTTTTATTCCATTAATGAGTTTATATGAATTGAGTATTATTATTTCGGCAAGAGTATATAAAGAAGAAATTAAAAAAGAAGAAGAGTGGAGTTAATAAAATTTAAATTATGAAATTAGTAACATATTTAACTAAACAAGGGCACGATCAATTAGCATTTTTACATGATGGTAAATTATTTAACACTGATGAGGTGCATCCAGATCTGCCAAGAACCATGTCGATGTTTTTACAGTATTGGGAAGATTTATTTCCAATTGCACAAGGTATGAATCAAGCTATAGTTGAAGGAAGAATAACTGGCCCTATTGCAGCAAGTTTTTCTGATGCACAAATATTAGCACCAGTTCCGTTTCCTACAAGTTGTAGAGATGCTTATGCTTTTCGTCAGCATGTTGCAGCTGCAAGAAGAAATCGTGGAGTAGATATGATTCCTGAATATGATCAATATCCCATTTTTTATTTTAGCAATCACAATAGTATTCAAGGTTCAGGAGATATTGTTTGTATGACAGATCATTTTAATAAATTAGATTTTGAATTAGAAGCAGCAATAGTTGTTTGCAAAACTGGTAGAAATATAAGGGCTGCAGAAGCTGATAATTATATTGGAGGGTTGATGATTATGAATGATATGAGTGCAAGAACTTTACAAATGGAAGAAATGTTATTGAACCTCGGACCAGCAAAAGGAAAAGATTTTAGTACAGTTATTGGACCTTGTTTAGTAACACTTGATGAATTAGAAAGTGTTGAAGTGCCTTGTAAAGAAAACCATATAGGTAAAGCTTGGAATTTAAAAATGACTTGTAAAGTAAATAGCATTCAAGTAAGTGAAGGAAATCTTGCAGATATGGATTGGACATTTGCAGAAATTTTAGAAAGGTGTAGTTATGGTGTAACAATTCATCCTGGAGATGTTATAGGAAGTGGAACTGTTGGTACAGGTTGCTTTTTAGAGTTAAATGGAACAGGTAAATTAAATGATGCAAACTTTACAGCACAATGGTTACAAGAAGGCGATGTTGTAGAAATGGAAATAGAACATTTAGGTTTATTAAGTAATACTATTGTAAAAGAAACTGAAGGTGATTATAGTTTGTTAGCACAAAAGAAAAATTTGTAATTTTTATTTTTCTTGCTTTTCTTTTTTAATTCGTACCTCAATATTATTATTTGAATCTCCCTGAATTAGGCCTCTACAATTTTTTGCATTACAATTACAAATAAAAGATTGTGCAGATTCATTCAAAAAATTAGCATAGTCTAATGTTAATTCTTCACCTTGTATTATTGGTTTAGAAGCAACAACATTTAAACCTTGATAACTTGTATTAGGATTGCATGAATGATTTTGAGGTGCCCAATGAGTTGCATTTTCATCCCAAAGCAAAAAAACATTATTACTAATTGGATAAGCATAACGAGCAAAATTTTCCTTCTCTTTTTCGTTCCAATTCTCTTCAACAAATTTCTTTGTTACAATTCGCTGAGATTTTTCTTCTCCTTTAAAAATAATCTCATTTTTTGCAATATTTCTTTTAGCATATATACCATAACCTGCTATAGCATTGCCTTTCATTTCATAAAGCAACTGTTTACTTTTATATCTTTCAATGCCTTCTTGAATAATATTGTTTAAAAAATTTTGCTGACCAATGCCATCATATTTTAAAATATAATCTGCACTGCCTTCGTATCCATTACAATAAAAAACAGAACAAGTAAAATTTATTTCTAAAAAAAACAACTCCCCTTTTTCATTCATTCTAAAATCCAAACGAGAATAACCTACTCCATTAAAAGCTTTAAAAATATTTTCTGCAGATTCTTTTAATAATGCAACCAATGATTTATCTTGTATTGATCGATTAGCATCTGTGTGCAATTCAGATGTTTTTAATGCATAGGTTTTAAAATAATTATTTTCTGGAAAAATATATTCAACAGGTTCAAGTGCTTTGCATGTTTTTCCATCAGCATTTGCAATAACCATTACAGTAAATTCTCTTCCAGCAATATATTCTTCAATTAATATTTCATCATAATCATCTATAATAATATTGACCTGGTTTTCTAATTCAAGAAGATTTTTTACTAATGAATTTTTGTCAATACCCAAGCTATCACCCGCTCTTGCAGGCTTTACAAATAATGGAAATTTTAAGTTGATATTAGTTACATCGTTTGTTGATTTGATGATTTGGTATGCAGGTGTTTTAACATTAGCACAATAAGCAACATATTTCATTAACTCTTTAGAAGGGTCGTATAATTGTACATTTGGCCCTGTGTAAGGTAAGTTTAATAATTCTAAAGTATAAATTACATCAATGCTTGGAACACTCCATTCTAAATATCCCTCACATAAATTCACATAAATATCAAAATTATTTTTGCTGAGTTCCTTTAATTGTTTGTAGGTGGTAAGTTTATTTATGAAAACAGTTTCCACTTCATCATTCACTAAAAAACGACTTAAATCTCTTGGTGGATCGTAGTTTTGATAATCTACATTAGTTGTTGAATAGTCAGCTAATAGAACACAAATTTTCATTGAGTTGAATTATTTAATTGTGTGTGAATTGTAAATATGGTTGATGATTTTTTTTAATTTCAACAGTATGCTCATTTTTTTCAGATAGACAATTATTTATAATTTCTTTTATAAGGTTAGTAAAACTATGATTGCTTAATTTTAAAATAGCACCAATAGATGTAAAATTTTCATCTTCACTTAAACCACATTGAGCATTCAATTCTAGTACATATAATTTCTTTGTTATTTGATCCTGACGAATATCTACTCTAGTGTATCCTGTTCCTTTGCAAGCCACAAAAGCCTCCCAACTTAATTGTTTAAGTGGTTGTAATAAATCATTATTCGCTAATTGATAATTGTAAAAATTTTCTTCATTGGGCATGGGTTGTTCGGTTTCATAAATCTCCCAAAGTCTATCGAATGAGAGAAATTTTTCTTGATCAGATAATGATTTATGAAATACTCTTTCAACTGGTGTATAAATATGTACTTGTTGAGAATTATGATAATTGCCAGTTAGGAAAACAGTATACTCTGGCCCGGCAATAAAAGATTCAACTATAATACCACCAGCATTTAAATTCCAACCTTTATATCCTGTAAACATTTCTTCAATAATCGACACCAAAGATTTTTTATCATTAACTACATTTTTAACACCAACACCCATACTACCTCCACTAATAGCAGGTTTTACAATTAAAGGAAATTTCAAATCTTGCTCACTAATGGTATTGATGTTGTGTAGAGATTCAATAAAAAACCAATGTGCATTGGGTACATTGTTTTTATCAAAAGCTTTTTTCATGTTTGCTTTTGATGTTGTAATATGATAGAAGTATTCTTTTGCTCCGGTATAATGAAGCTGTTTTTTTTTCTAAATAATTTATAACAGCAATGCCAGGTGTTCCATTTACATCATCACCATCGCATAAATTAAGAAATAAT
>JANLVQ010000341.1:0-8741 GCA_031364085.1 Chitinophagaceae bacterium | reverse complement strand
ATGGAAATGATGTACTAGCTGCTTTTATTCAAACAAAAAATAGTTCTAATAAAAATGATAACTTAAATAACTTTAAGTTTACTATTGATAGTAAAGTACATTTTAACGCACTTTCGGTTCCTGGCTATTATAGCTCAAAAGATTTTGCTGTAACTGTAAATTATAATTAATTCAGTTTTAAAGAATTCTCAGCTAACTTTTTTGTTTGGCTTCCATTGTCAAAATAAATTACTTCAATCTTTCCGGAATGCCAATCGATTGTTTGGCTTTCATCTAATTTTAAACTTATTTCTCTTAATAAATTTGGTGTGTAAACAGCTAATCCTTTTATCAATGCAACTCTTGTAACAGCATCTGAGTTTGAAATATAATTAACAATTATATCTCCATAAGATGAAATATTCCCTGTTCTATTCAACTTAAATTTTACAAAAGGCTCTTTTTCTGGAGTAAAAAATAATGTCATATCAGAAATATTCATTTCTAATGTTGGATCTCCTTTTCTAATAATAATTGGTAATGTTAACCCAAATATTGGAGTTATTTTAACTGAGATTCCTTCATCTTTTTTACTATTTTCTTCTCCTAATGCTTTATTATTATTCGGAATACCTCTGAAATATAAATGAGATCTATACTCTCCATCTTCTAAACTATTGCTTTTTATTAATTGTACTTTAACCGATTGAGCTTCGTTTGGTGCTAAGGTAACACTTCGAGGAAAAAATCTTAGATTACTGCTTGCAATTTTTAGTGTGGAATCGGGTTCAGTAATTTGTTCAAACTTTCCATCATCTGTCATTTTTATTTGAATAAAAGAAATTACATACGATGCAGAATCAGTACCTGTATTTGCAAGATTTAATTCTTCGGTTCTTTTATTACCTTCAAACACTACTCGCTTAGGTGTAATTAATAAATTTCCTTGTGCATTAATACTTTCGCTAATTAAACTTAAAATAATAATTAGGCCAATTAATACTTTTATTTTAACTAATTTTTTTAAATGCATATTAATTCGAGTCATATTACAATCAGAAACGAAAAAATAGTTTTATTAGTATTGTTCTTAAACAAAAAAGTGCTGAATAAATTCAACACTTTTAATAAGTTATGTATTGTTAATTCTAGTTATAGTTAACAATTACATTAAAAGCAGTACCAGTTGTGTAAGCACCTGCAACTTGAGCAGCAGCAACAGTTAATGTAGCCCCTACTTTAAATACTTGTGAACCACTTGATAACTGTGGAGTACCTGCATTGTGGTTAAAACTTGTAGCATTCATAGTTGCACCACCACCACTTTTTGTTAAAGTTACTGCGGAACTTGGCAAGGTAATGTCGTAAGTGTAAGCACCTTCTCCCGAAACTGTAAATTGAGCAGCTGTAACAGTACCATTTACAACAGGTAAAGTTACACCACCAGTAGTTGTTCTTGTACCAGCAGTAGCAAGAATTACAGTACCACCAGAACTTGTAACAGCAATGTTACCAAAATTCATATCAACATCTTTTGCAATGCTGATTGGAGTAACAATTGTAGCAGAGGCAGAAGCAGAGGCAGTAGCTTGTGCATTAACATTAGTTACTAAAGCACTCATAACTATCAATGAACCGAAAATTTTGTTGAATCTTTGCATTTTTTTTGGTTTTTTAGAATTTAATAATTATCCCTAATGAATATTTAAGTTCATTTAAAACGTAGAATAATTTCTAATATTGTGAACATGTACTATTTTATTTAAATAACTATTAAGTCTATTATTCAAATATGTTGGCATTAGTACCAAATAACTGAATATTTATATTGTCAATAATATCTCCTTCTTTCGTTGGATTAATTTGGAAGTTGATTTTAGATGTATAGGTAGAAAACTTCAATTTTTTTAATTGTTTTTCATCTATCTCTAAATAATAATTTCCTGGTGTTAGTCCTAAATAACTAAAATACCCATCAGCTTCAGTTAATACTCTATTAATAAACATTCCATTAGAATTAAAAATGTTTACAATAATTCTTCCAATTCCTTTATTTCCTTGATTGTTTTGTAAATTAACTTTTCCTGATACTTCACCCATAACTAAGATGGGCACTTCAATTAATTTTAAATGATTTGGCTCAACAATAACTTTTATAGAAGGGTTTTTTACTTTCCAAGCTATATTGTCAAACGCATCTTTTTCAATATCTATAAAATAAATATTATAAGCTTCAAGTCCAACCACATTATAGTTAGAATCTTTTGCATTTAAAACTGTTCTTCCTGCATTCACTTTAATACCTAGCGAGTTTACTTTAGGCTCACCAGTATCTTTTTTTCCATTTGCATTAATATCTAGAAATGGTTGAATAATAAATCCACCCCTTCCAACATTATTTTGGTTGCTTGTGATGAATTTTTTTGAATTTTGGCTGTATAGTAAAGAACCATTCACAGCTTCAGTAAGTGTTACATTTTCTTTGGTTTTTCTTCCAAAAAAGGAGAATTGTGCAAATGAAAAATTATATCTGAAGCCTATGCTAAAAAAGTTTTCTTTTTTTATTAAATCTCTCTCAAAAGTGAAATTTAAAAATCCTTTTGTTGTGATATTTTTTTCAAATTCAGTTCTTACTCTAAGAAAATTATTTTGTGAATAATCATATTGTATTAATGGTATAAATCTAATACCCTTGGGTAATCTTGTGTTAACAGATAAATTACTTGTAAATATTTTTTGAGATGGATCGGTGTAACTTAAATTAGTAGCTAGGTTTACACTTAGGTTTGATATAATGCTAGATATCATTAACTCTGCCATATTGAAAGTTGTTGAAGGCAACACCAATTGATTTAAAGTTAATCTGGTAAAAGATGTAAACAGTTTAGTTTTTATAGGTACAATTGCAATAAATTTTCTTTCTTCTAAATAATTGTTAGAGGTATTTTTACCCGACCGAATTGCGTTTTGATTTTTTTCGTATTTCGCATAATTTGCTTCGAATCTTATATTCGATGGTAAATTATAAGTGAAAATACCTCTTGAAATAATTCCACTCACATGCTCACCACTAAATAAAAAATTAGAACCTAACCGAATTGAAGTATTGAAAAATGTCATGGGTTTTCCGCCATTTACTGTAGATAGTATTTCAACCCCTGCACCAATTGTAACTCGCCTAGTTAAACCATAATTAATTGCTGCTCTGGTTATTTTAGTTTGGTCATCATCTTGTATTACCCCAGATGTAAAAGTGTACTCATATTGATTTGTAGGTAAAAAATTAAAAGGAATTAGAATTTGTTTTTCACTTGTTCTAACTTCTCCCCAAGGGCCATAATGTTTTAATTTAACTTCTGAATTACCATAAACTAAAGGCACATCAAAAGTAAAAAATCCAGAGGCATCTGCTTTGGTATAGTTTACTAAAACATTATTCATGTAAAGTTCAACTGTCCACCCAGGTTCTGTATTATCACTTATTGTATAAGTGCCAAATGATCTTCTAAAATTTGATGGAGTATTGGTAATCTGAACTCCTGTTATTGGTGCATAGGTTGTTGCAATTGTAGGAGTAAATATGGTACCAATAGTAATTTGCCTTAATGGAGTAAAATCATTATTTACAATTCTCCATCTGTAAAACTGTTCTTCAGCTTTTATTGGCAAAGTTGAATTCATGTTTAGGTATGCATTAACTTCACCACCAAAAATAACTCCACCTAATGCCAAATTTAATCGAACATTTGTTGGATAACCTTTTGATTGACTTGAGAACAAAGCCCAATCGGCCATACCAACTTGAAATTTCGGAAATGTTCTTTTAATTATAGTATCAACCTTTTTCTCTCCTTGAAGCTTGCTGATATTTTGTCTTAAAATTTCTTGTTGCATCTCTTTTATAGTAGGCAACTCAATTTTAGTATTCATAATAACAGACAGGTTTCTGAAATTAAACGAACAGTCTAAGCCAAATACTTTACCAAAGTAATCTATTTTTAAATAAAGACCAGTTTCTGTTTTGATAATATCATTTGGTTTAAGCACATAAACTTTATCTTGATAAATAATTTGATTTTTATATTTATCTATAATAAAAATAGCCTGCGGATTTACAAAAAAACCTTCAATTTGTTCTAGTTGAAGCGATAAAGTATTTTTTATTTTTAAAAAATCGAAAACCTCTTTTACGGGTAAATATGCAATTTGATTTTCTATTACAATTGGAATTTCAATAGAACCGACCCTTTCAACGTTTAAAACAACACCTATTTCATCGTAAATTTCTTCTTTCTGGCTAAAACTATTGTTGCTTATAAAAATAAAACTAATCATTACCAAAAAGCAACACTTTACTAATGGTTGCTGAGCAAATGATTTGATATATTTTTTTAAAAAAAGCATTTTAATTATTCATGATTGAAGGTTAAATAAAATACACCATTATAATTACCTGGTGGTGCAGCTGCTAATGGGCCTACAACTAAGGTTCCTCCTATATTTACTTGAGTTCTATTTGGTGGGGTAGCAAAATTAATAAATGGGGATGTTGGATCTGAACTTCCGATGTTTAACGTAATTGTACCACCATTAGTACCATTAAGAATTGCTGGAGGTCCATTTAAAATAGAAATAATATTACCCGGAGGACTTTCAACGTCAAAAATTGCATAGAAAAATTGTATTCCCAAGCTTAGTAAAATTAAATCTCCAGTTGCAGTTCTAGCACCCGAAGGTGAAAGTGCAATTGTTCCTCCATTGTTACCTCTTGAAAAAGCACCAAAACTTAAATTTTGAATGGTGTAAACAGAAATGCCTCCTGGATCTTTTGGAAAACTGTCAGTTGGAGTTTGAGAATATCCCATAGCACAAAATGCACTCATAAAGAATGCAAATAAGTATATTCTAATATTTAAACATTTGTTCATAAAGAACGGATGTTAAAAAACCTATTCTTTACTTCATTAAATAAATCATAACAGGTTTTGAATTATCAGCCAATTTTTTTTATTGTTACGAGAATAATTTTACTGAGACATAGTACACTTTAATAACGTTTTTATTGATTAAGTATTATGTGTAGATATTTTTCTACAAACGGAAATTAAAGGCTGGTATTGTGTTTTTTATATTAAAAAATAAAATAGGGTTTAAATTTTTTGCAACAATTTTTTAATTATTTTTATAACTAAAATATTTTGCTGGTTAAAATTCAAACTTCACCAACCTACGTATATCAAGTTGTAATCAATTAAATAAAAAATAAAACAAAAAATTATTATTTTTTTTTTAATGATCGTGTCAATGTTTATACTTAGCTTAGTATTTGCTCGAAAAATGGAAAAAACTGTTGAGGTGGGTGGTGCAGCAATGTATCTTTCAAAAAACATTGTACAAAATGCAGTAAACTCAGCAGATCATACAACACTTGTTGCAACTGTAAAAGCAGCTGGATTAGTAGAAACTTTGCAAACTGCTGGTCCATTCACAGTATTTGCTCCAACAAATGCAGCATTTAATAAATTACCAGAAGGTACTGTTGGAACTTTAGTAAAACCAGAAAATAAAGCTACACTTACTAAAAATTTAACTTACCATGTAGTATCTGGAAGACTTGATGCAAAAGCTATTGCTCAATTAATTAAACAGGGCAATGGTACAACAATGTTAAAAACAGTTTCTGGTGGTACTTTAAAAGCTTCTACAAAAGGTAAAAAATTAATTTTGACAGATGAAAAAGGTGGAATGAGTGAAGTAACTATTAGTGATGTTTATCAAAGCAATGGTGTAATACATGTAATAGATACAGTATTATTACCTTCTTAAAATTTTAAAAATAAAGTCATCTCATTTGAGATGACTTTATTTGTTTAGCATATTAAGAAATCTACCAAATTTTAGTTCTCATATCTTCTTCTTTATACATCATATTATCTTTTTTAACCTTAAATGCTTTATACCAGCTATCCATATTAACAATTGGTCCATTTGCTCTATGCATGCCAGGCGAGTGAGGGTCGGTAATAATTAATTGAGCTTGTGTTTCTGGTAAAGCATTGCTTCGCCAAACTTGAGCCCAGCTTAAAAAGAATCTTTGTGTAGGAGTGAAGCCATCAATTTTCTTACCTTTTTTAAATTGTTCAGTTTTTGAGAAAGCTTCATAAGCAATATTTAAGCCACCTAAATCAGCAAGGTTTTCGCCTAAAGTAAGTTTACCATTAACATGAATGGTATCTAAAACTGTAAAACCATTATACTGTTCAATGACTTCACCAGCTTTAGCAGTGAATTTAGTTGCATCTTCTTTCGTCCACCAATTTTTTAAATTTCCATCAGCAGCAAATTGTCTTCCCTGGTCGTCAAATCCATGAGTCATTTCATGACCAATAACAGCACCAATTCCTCCATAATTTACAGCATCATCGGCACCAAAATCGAAAAATGGGAACTGTAAAATTCCTGCAGGGAAAGTGATATCGTTATTTGAAGGGCTGTATGATGCATTAATTGTGGGAGGAGTCATATTCATTTCAGTTCTATCAACTGGTTTGCCCATTCTATTTACCATATTATTATATTGCCAAACACTTGCAGACCTTACGTTCCCAATAAAATCGTCTTTACTTGCAACAACACCTTCATAAGTTTTCCATTTGTCTGGGTAACCAATTTTTTTAACGAAAGCATTTAATTTTTCAAGTGCTTTCGTTTTGGTTTCTTCACTCATCCAATCTAATTGTTGAATTCGATCAGCGAATGTGCTTTGTAAATTATTTACTAATTCAAGCATTCTAGCTTTAGCTTCTGCTTTAAAATATTTTTCAACATAAAGCTTACCAATAAAATCTCCAAGAGTTCTATCAATTAAACTACTCATTCTTTGCCAACGAGGGGTTTGTTCTTTTTGTCCAGTTTGTACTTTATTTAATTCAAAATCTGCATTAACAAATGCACTGCTTAAATAGGGTGAAGCTGAACGAATAACTATCCATCTTAAATAACTTTTCCAATCATTTACTGGTAAATCTGTTAACAACACATCTGCGATTTTTAAAAAATCAGGATTGTTTGTAATTATGCTATCTGCACCTTTTATTTTTAATTCTTCTAAAACTAAAGACCAATTAATGTTTGGAGTTAAAGCTGTTAAGTCGTTTATTGCAAATTTGTTGTATGTTTTATAAGGATCTCTCATTTCTACTCGACTCATTTGTGCTTTAGCCAATGCAGTTTCTATTTTTAAAACTGATAACGCACTTGATTTTGCAGTAGTTTCATCTTCACCAGCTAAAACAAAAATTTTATTTAAATGGGCTTTAAAAGCCTCTCTAATTTTTGTACTTCTTGGATCATCTTTTAAATAGTAATCTCTATCAGGTAAAGATGTTCCTCCTTGAGAAATAGAAGGTATATAAGCCGAAACATTTTTTCTGTCAGGTCCAACAAATGATCCAAATAAAGCACTGCCCAATCCCATTGTTCTTAATGTTGTGATTTCATGCAATACATCTTTAATGGAGTTAAGATTATTTAATCTGTCTAAATCAGCTTTGATAGGAGAGTGGCCTTTCGACTCTATAGTCACACTATCCATACCACTTGAAAAAAAGTCAGCAATGATTTGTGTAGCTCTATCTTTTTCTCTGTTTTTTATTGCATCTTCCAATAATGTTTGCAATCTTTTACTACTTTCTTCTCTTAATAAATCAAAACTCCCCCAACGGGTTTTTGAATTTGGTACAGGATTATTTTTTAACCAGGTTCCATTGGCATATTGATAAAAATTATCGCCAGGAGCCACAGATAAATCCATATTACTTTTATCTATGTATTTGATGGGTTCTTGTGCTTGAACGAAACAGATGTTAAAAAGAAAAAATGATAATACTAAAACATTTTTTTTCATGATTAATTTTTTTCATCAAATGTAACGAAATCAATTTTTTATTTTTTATGATTTATTTGAACAAAAAAAATCTCAATTCATGTGAATTGAGATTTTAAACTTTCTTGGGTTAAAATTATTCTGTCTTTTTACCTAAGTTCATTGCCCAAATGATAATTCCACCCACAATTGCAGACATTAATGTAGAAACAATAATATCTACAAAAAGTGCAGACCAGTTATTAAACATGGTTGTCATTGCATAAAAACTAAAATCGATAGATACTGCAGTTAAAAAACCAACAATTCCACCAATTTTGGCACCAGATAATAAACTTGAAATATTAGACCAGCTAAAAATTAAAGCCATCAACATTGCAAATGCAATATTTGCTAAACCCATTGCCCATAAAACCATTTCTGCTTCTGGTCTCATCCCAATTTGATTAAAATTAGTTGCACAGTAATCTTTCATTAAAATGCCGTAAATAACCCAACCCAATAAAAAATAGGCAATTCCGCCTACTACACTTCCGATTAAAACTTTTTTGTTAATCATTGTTGTTAATTTTTGGTATCCTACTCGTTTGGCTTTTCGGAATCGCCCTGTTTTTTAAAGTGGTTTCTAGACTCCACTTAAGAAAGTAAAGCTAAAGAAAATTTTGATAAAGATTTCATTTTTCATTTTAGTTCATATTCTATAAAGTATTTCGAAAGAAAAATGAGTTGTAAACCATTTAGTATGTGGCTTTTGCAAAATTAAAAACCCTTGACTAGCAAGGGTTTAATTTTATTTTTAGCGGACCGGACGGGACTCGAACCCGCGACCTCCGCCGTGACAGGGCGGCATTCTAACCAACTGAACTACCGATCCAAA
>JANLVQ010000339.1:0-6878 GCA_031364085.1 Chitinophagaceae bacterium | reverse complement strand
AACTTAATCAGCTAAACTTGGTTTAATTCTCCAAATATCATAATTATCAAAAGTTCTTTTTAAATCACTATTACCAGCGTTTGAGGAAAAATATATATAACCATCTGCCCCAAATTCAGGTAATGAATTCCAAGTTTTTCCAGAAGTTAATTGTTTAACATTCCCGCCAACTGCATTCATTAAAAAAAGATGTTGAGAATAATCTTGATTAGGTTTTAGGTCTTCTTTTCTTGAATGTTTTTGAAATACTATCCACTTGCCATCTGGAGAAAATTTAGGCCATTGATAATTAAAATTACCACTACTAAGTTGGGTTTGTTGACCAGTTGTTAAATCATAAGTAAAAATTTGAGAATACAGTCCAACCATTTTCGCAAATAAAAAGGAATTCAGTGTTGGATGTGGTATAGGATTGAACCCAGTTCCTAAAAGTGTAAAATTTAATCCACTTGGATCAAGCATTGCTATTTGATAATCTCCTCCAATTTTTGTGTGGAAAAGAATTTTGCTAGCTGCTTTCATATATGATGCATTGTCATCTGCGTCACCATTTGCATTCGGGGAAATATAGCTAATTCCACCTTGATCTATTTTAGATTTAGCTATTACAGCTTTTGTAGGTATAGCATAAGTAAAATAAAAACCTTTACTATCAGCCATCCAACTTGGGCTATGACAACCTTCTGTTAGTAAAGGTGTTGTTCCTTGTTGACCCAAAGTTTTAACATTAATATGGTACTTCTTTGTACCAGCTTGAACTGGATCAACAGAGTAATAAAGAATTTTTTTACCATCTGGACTTATTGAAGCAGCGAACTCTTGTAAATTATCATTTGTAATTCTTGTTAATTCTTTTGCATCAGGTGTAATAGCAGGTGCAAGATCAGTAGCAATTTGAGCTGCGGAATACTTTTGTGGCGTTGTTGCCATAAACATAAATGCAAATAAAAATAGTGTTGTAAAAGATAGAAATAATTTAAGTTTCTGTTTCATTTAAGTGGTTTTGATAATTAATTAATAAGTGTTTATTTAAAAGAATTGCAATGATATAAGCTAATATATCAAAAAAGTCGCAAGTACCAAAAATAAAATTGAAGAATTGAAGAAATTCAGTAAAAATTGGTAATGAGTAGATTATAAAAATCAGAAAAAAAGGAATTTTTTTGTACCCTCCCCAAATAAAACATAAAATACTTAGAAAGGAATATAACCAAAAAAAATCTGGCAATGAACCAGCTAAAATTTTTATAAAGGTATACTCATACAATTGAGTAGAAGGTTGATAATTCCAATTAATAAAATTTTCAGCAATTGTTGGGTTTGGTCTTACAAATAAATAAATTAATATACCTAAACTCAAAGGAAATATAATGTGCTTTATATACAAGTATAGGGTGCTTAGCTTCAAGAATTTTGTATTAGTCTAAAAATTTATAATTAGTCGATTAAATCAAAAATAATAGGTTAATTATAATAAAATATTATTTTTAGAATAATAATCTTCCTAAAGCTAATGAAGCATTGCCCTGCAAACCTCCACTATGAATAAGTAAGATATTGCTTTTTGCTGGA
This sequence comes from Chitinophagaceae bacterium, assembly GCA_031364085.1. Taxonomy (GTDB): domain Bacteria; phylum Bacteroidota; class Bacteroidia; order Chitinophagales; family Chitinophagaceae; genus CAIVPM01. The sequence goes on along the minus strand of JANLVQ010000339.1, from coordinate 5,306 downwards.
AAATATTTTTTAATTAACAAATCTTGTACTGCATAAAATAGTTTTGAGGTGTAAACTATATCGGTTGGAATGTTTTCTTTTTGCCATAAAGAATTCATAAATTCAATCAAAGGAACTGAATGTTTTGCATAACCCCCAAAATGATACTCATTAAAAATAGTTAATCTGTTTTCTGCTGATGTATTTTTTGAATTAAAAATGATAGTATTTTTTAAAGTTTCAAATCCTTTAAGCACATTAATTCCTATAATTTGTTGTTTGGGCTTACTGGCATTCAAAATACCTGTTATCATTGTTCCAGTTCCACATGCACCTACAATAAAATTGTATTTATTAAATTTAGTTTCTGCAATAATATCAGCAGCACCTTTTATACCCAGTTCCCCTGCCCCACCCTCTGAAATAATATATGCATTTGGAAATTGAAATGATAATCCATCTTTAAAAACATAATCTTTTCTACTCACAAAATGCAAATCCATACCCAATGCTTTGGCTTGTTTTAAAGTTGCAGACAAATCAATAGTTTCATCTCCTCTAATCATTCCAATACTTTTTAAACCTAGTGCATTACAAGCATAAGCTGTTGCTATAATATGATTGGAATAAGCACCACCAAAAGTTACAATTGTTTCTTTATTTAATTCTTTTGCCTCTTGTAAATAGTATTTTAATTTATACCATTTGTTTCCAGATATAATAGGATGAATTTCATCTAATCGCAACACATCAATATAAACTCCAAATTCTTTCGAAATATTTGTAAGTGTTTGTATTCTTGGCTTTTTTAACTGATCTAATATCATTTTTTTAAAAAAAATAAAAATAATTATTGCAAGGATAATATTTTCTAAAGAATTAAACTACAACTTAATTCTTTAGCTTTGCCATAATTAAAGATGTTATGAAGAATATTAAGTTAATAGAAATTCCTTCTGAAATTGGTGCAGGCACTCGTGGTGCAAGTATGGGTATTGATGCTATAAAAATTGCATCACTCGATTTTATGAGTAACTTTTTTATTCATTTTCCATCAGAAACTATTGCTACAGAAAATAAATTATTATACGAGCCAATTGAATCGCCTTATGCTAAAAGAATAAAAGGTGTGGTAACTATGTATGATAGAATTAGTAAAAGTATTGCAGACACCATTAAAGCAGGCTTTTTTCCATTGGTTTTAAGTGGCGACCACAGTACTGCAGGTGCAACAATTGCAGGATTAAAAATGGCTAAACCGAAAAGTAAATTGGGGGTAATTTGGATAGATGCACATGCAGACTTACACACACCATATACAACTCCAAGTGGCAATATGCATGGTATGCCATTAGCCATTTCGATAAATGAAGATAATATTGAAAGTGCAAGTCACGATTTAGATGCTGCTACAAAAACTCAATGGAATTACTTAAAAAATATTGGAAAAATTGCTCCAAAAGTTTTACCCGAAGATGTAGTTTTTATTTCGTTACGTGATTTTGAAAAAGAAGAAAAACAAATTATTGAGAAACATGGAATGAAGGTAATTACAACTGCAGAATTTAGAAGAAAAGGTGCCGAGAATGTAGTTAGAGCAGTAATGCGTTACTTAAGTGATTGTACAGATATTTATGTAAGTTTTGATGTAGATAGTTTAGATTCTTCAATAACAAAAGGCACAGGTACCCCTGTTAGCAATGGTTTGAAAGAAAGGGAAGCAGAGGATTTGATAAGTAAATTAATGCAAGTAAGAAAAATTTCTTGTTTTGAAATTACCGAAGTAAACCCAACTTTAGATAAAGAAAATTTAATGGCAGAAATTGCTTTTAATATATTACAGCGTAGTGCAAACATGTTAATGATGAATTAGATTATAGTTGATGTAACATTAAACTACAACCTCTTAAATCACTATGATCTAATCGCCCATAAATTGTAAAACTGCCATCTTCAAAAACTTCACCAACATCATCTGTTGCTATAAAAGCACAACTGTAGAGGTTGGCTAAATCAATAATATTAATTACTCCTTTACCAATTTTATTCACTTCTAGTGGGTCTTCTTCACTTCTTACAAAAACTTTCATCCAAGGTGGACAAAAATATCTATCGTTTTGTTTTGAATAAGCTTGAGACAAAAGTTCTGTCATACCATATTCACTATGAACAGCAGAAACTCCCAATCCTTCTTTAATTATTTCGTGAACTTCCGACTTTATAATTTCTTTTTTTCTTCCTTTCATTCCACCAGTTTCCATAATAATAGTATTGGATAATTGCATGGAAAATTGTGCTGCAAAATCTAACAAAGCATAAGTAACCCCTATTAAAATTACTTTTTCATTTGTTTTGTTTAGTTCGGTTAATGTATTGGCTAAATCTTGATACTGATTTAAATAGAAACCACTTTTTTGATGCTTAGATAATTTTATTAATGCATCAACCATAAAAACTAATGATGAATTATTTCTTTCGAGATATGATGGCAATAAACCAATGATACAACAATCATCAGCGTTTCCGTAAAAATGATTAAATGTTTTGAGAAAACTTTTTTCATAGATATTTATTTTTTTAATAAAATGCTTGCTGGTATTAGTTTGGGTTGTACCACTACTTTCAAATATTTTTTCTGCCTCAAATAAAGTTGATTTTATTTGCTGTGTTTTAAAAAAGCTTATGGGTAAAAAAGATATGGAATTTTGTCGATTTTGAAAATTATCACACCACTTTCTATAAACTTCATTATTTTGGTATTGAAATTGATACACTTCATCCATTACTTTATGTTCAGTAATTGGAGTTATTTCAAAAATTCTGTTAATTAAATAGTTTGAATCCAAAACAAATGATGAATTAATAATTATATTTGACTAATGAAAATTTCAGTTGCAAAAATATTAACCTTAGTAGTAATATCCCTTTTTGTTTTTTCATGCTCTAAAAATGATAATAAAGGGAAATTAGGTTTAAAATTTAAAGGTGTTAATAACACAGTATTTAACACATCAGAAGTGGTGAATTTTAAATTCGAATTTAACCATCCTACAAGTGGAAAAGCCAACGATACTTTATTGGTGAAAAGAAGATTTCTAACTTGTCCTTACATCAATAAAGATAGTTTTAAATATAGTGTTCCTGAGTTTTTTGCAATTGCAAATACACCAGGAATTTTTATTATGAATTTTCAATATGGTGGTGGTGGTTCATATAATGGTTGTACAAATGGTGTAATTAGTAGAACAGATTCCCTTTACTACACATTTATATTAATCGATAACAATAACAATAGAAGTGATTCTGTAGTATCGCCTAAAATTATTCTTAAGAAATAAAAGTTTGTTTTGAAAAAGTTTTTCTTTTTTGGCAATTATTTCTATGGCCTGTGTGCAATACTTTTATCAATTGAAGCTATATTACAACAAAAAATTAACATCCCTCCTGTTACATATTTTTGTTTTATTTTTTGCTTAACTGTTGTTTATTATACTAAAGCTTACATTTCAGAAATCATTCATTCTACAGCTAATGAAAGAACTATTTGGTATGTAAAAAACAAAAATAAAATTTTTAATTCACAAATTTATTTAACTGTTTTTTCTGCAGTTTTTGCTGTATTTCTTTTACCAAATATTTTAAACCAACTCAGATTATTAAACACAACAGATTATATATTAATTTCCATTTTCCCTTTATTTGGTTTGTTATACTATGGCTTTACATCAAAATTTAGTTTAAGACAAACACATTGGCTAAAGCCTTTTATTATTGGTTTTGTTTGGAGTGGAATAGTAACTTTAGCCCCACTTTTTTACAATCAATTACAAAACGAACAACATTTAAATATCAATTTTTATAATGGCTTATTATTTATAAAAAATTTAATGTTTATAGCTGTTCTATCTATTATGTTTGATATTAAAGATTATGCAACAGATTATAATCAACAACTTAAAACCTTTGTAGTAAGTTTTGGTTTACGAAAAACTATATTTTTTATACTAATTCCATTATCGATACTAGGTTTTATTAGTTTTTTACTTTTTGCATTTAATTTTCATTTTCCTTGGCAAAGAATTTTAATCAACACCATCCCTTCTATCGCCTTATTGATTGTGGCTTATAGCATGCATCAACGCAGATCAATATTTTATTATTTATTCATTATTGATGGCTTAATGATTTTTAAATCCATTTGTGGCATTATTGCTGCAATTTATTTTTCTTCATAGCTTTATATTGCTTAATATCTTATCCTAATATTGCACATGCAAAACATACAATCAATTGCTGTTTTTTGTGGTAGTAAGTCGGGGGAAAATAAAAAGTTTATTGTAGAAACAAAAATTATAGGAAAATTTCTTGGCACAAGCCAAATTACTTTGATTTATGGAGGGGGAAAAGTTGGTCTGATGGGTGCAATTGCAAATGCTGTTTTAGAAACTAAAGGAAAAGTAATTGGTGTTATTCCAAAAGTATTGGTGGAGTGGGAACAACAACATAATGATATAACAGAACTCTTTGTTGTGGATGATATGCACATCAGAAAAAAAATGATATATGAAAAAAGTGATGCTGCAATTATTTTACCAGGAGGTAATGGAACATTAGATGAACTTTTTGAAATGCTTACCTGGAATACTTTAAAAATTCACGAAAAAAAAGTATTTATCTTAAATATAGATGGCTTCTATGATGCATTAATATTACATTTCAGTAAAATGCAAGCTGAAAATTTTTTGTATGAAGATTGGAGACAAAGAATTATTATTTGCAAAGACGCAGAAGACTTTATGCAACATTTTTCATAAACATCAATACTCCAAAGGGTTTCTTCTGCCAAGTTTAATATAATTTTTTAAATTAATCCAAAAAGCTAAAATCATATAAACAATTATTGGTGAACCCATAGTTAAAACTGTTGCATAAATAAACCAAGTTCTGATTCTTGAAGAAGCAATCCCAATCTTCTCTCCTATTACAGTACACACTCCAAAAATATTGTACTCTACTATTTCTCTAAACTTTTCCATTATCAAATTTTTCGTAATGCAAAAATAATTTATGCAAATTAAACTAAAAAGCTTCCATAAGCAAATTTGATTATTGTAAATTTGCACTCTCATTAATTATTTAAACAAATACAATTCCATTATGGCCTTTGATATTGAAATGATTAAGAAGGTTTATGCAGAAATGCCTTCTAAAATTGCAGCAGCAAGAAAAGTTTTAAACCGCCCTTTAACGCTTACAGAGAAAATATTATACGCTCATCTTCATTAAGAAATGAAGTTAGAAGACAATGTTAGAGGAAAATCTTATGT
>JANLVQ010000333.1:0-1650 GCA_031364085.1 Chitinophagaceae bacterium | reverse complement strand
TTTATTTTGATGTTGCAATAAATAATCTTTTTCTATATACTGAAATTGTGATTGAATATTGATAGCTTTTTTAGTGAGTTGGTTTGTAGTGATATGAGGTAAAAAAGCAGCAAAATAATTTTTAAAATTCCATTGTTCTAAAAACTGATTTGTTTTAAGTAAGGCTTTTTCTTTTTTAAATTGAAATAAATGGTTTGCCAATAATTCTTGCAAAAACCAAGGCACATATTTTTTATATCCTCCAAGAGTTTCATCAGCACCTTGCCCATCTAACAACACACTAATATTTTTTTCTTTGGCTAATTGATATACCATAAATTGTGTAAATACACTACTGCTTTGTAAGGGCTCTTCTTGATGATACATCAGTTTATCAAAACTTTCAACAAGATGCTCAGCAGTTGGTGTAATACAATGCTGCTTTAAATTAAAATATGCTGCAACAGCTTTGCTGTATTGGGTTTCATCTTGTTCAAAATTTGGGAAAGTAGCTGTAAAAGTTGTAGGTTGATAATTATTATTTTGATCTAATTGATGAATAAAAGCAATAATACTTGAGCTATCAATACCACCACTTAAACTGGTTCCAACACTTACATCACTTCTTAATCTTCTTTGTACAGATGTTTGAAATAAGTTAGAAAATTCATCAATAAGTAAATTTAACTTTCGGTCTTTCGGACTTCGGTCTTGTGTATTTTTTTCTAAAGTGTACCATTTTCTTTGAGATATGATGTTATTACATAAATCAATTGTAATACAATGTGCAGGTGGAAGTGAAGCTATATTTTTATAAAATGTTTGTGATGGATTAATGGGGTTTGATGTGAAGCCTAAAGTGAGATAATTTAGCATTTGTTGATGATAAATTTCTTTATTAATTCCAATCGCCCAAATAGCTTTCATTTCACTAGCAAAATAAAAATGTGTATGCTGATTTTCTCTTTGTAAAAAATAGTAAAATGGTTTTTCTCCAAAACGATCTCTGGCAATAAAAATTTCTTTTTGCTGCTTATCATAAACCACGAATGAAAACATGCCATCGAATTCATGCAAGCATTCTTTGCCCCAATAATGGTATGCAGCTAATATGACTTCAGTATCTGACTGAGTTGTAAAACTGTATCCTTTTGATATTAGGAACTCTTTAATTTCTACATAATTATATATTTCTCCATTATAAACTATTGTAAAATGTAAATAATGTAATGGTTGGTTGGCAGAGCTGTGCAAGTCTAAAATAGATAATCTTCTATGTTCAAAAGCAATATTTTTTGTTTCATTTATCCAAAATCCTTCAGCATCTGGAGCTCTATGTTCAAGCGTTTCAGCCATTTTATTGAGCTGAAACTCTTGGACAAAATTGTTTTGGGTTGAAATAATTCCTGCAATGCCACACATATGTAAAAATAAGATTGCAATATAAGGTGCAACTTATATTAATAATTAGATTTATGATTTGTGCCGTAACAAAGTAGTCATTATATTTGCAGCCCAGTTTTAAACTGATTGGCTGCGTAGCTCAACTGAATAGAGCATCTGACTACGGATCAGAAGGTTTTAGGTTTGAATCCTAACGCGGTCACAAAATAATAAAGCACATAGTTTGTGCTTTTTTTTTGTACATATTTTTAGCTTCATTAATTTTCT
>JANLVQ010000331.1:0-1907 GCA_031364085.1 Chitinophagaceae bacterium | reverse complement strand
CGGAAAATTCTGCCCCCACGCTCGCCGCTTCGAGTACGTCGCCGCGTAAGCCATGACGCCCGCCTACGAACACAACGGCCAGGCCGTCAGCGCAAACGCGTTTTACGCCATCGCTTGTGACCCGCGCCGCCACGTCGCCATTGAAGCCTGCGCCGGCGCTGGCAAGACCTGGATGCTGGTTTCACGCATCGTGCGTGCCCTGCTGGACGGCGCACAGCCACAGGAGATCTTGGCGATCACGTTCACCAAGCGGGCGGCCGGTGAAATGCGCGAGCGCCTGCAGCAATGGCTCGAAGAATTCTCGGTGGCCGATCCGGTCAAGTTATTGGATGAACTGGCGATTCGCGGCATCGCAGCGCCTGCCGGTGCCGGGCCGGCGGCTGAATTGGTAAAAAAACTGGCGAATCTTTACGCGCACGATTTGGCCACCGGGCGCCAGGTCCAAATACGCACTTTTCACGGCTGGTTTGCAGCGCTTCTGCGCAATGCGCCGCATGGTGTGCTGTTGCAGTTGGGTTTGCCGCCGCAATACGAATTGCTGGAGGACGACAGCGACGCCAAAGCGCAGGTGTGGCGCCTGTTTTACGCGGCGCTCATTGGGAAGCCAGCGTTGCGCGCAGACTTTGAAGCCCTGGTGTTCGACTACGGCCGTTTTCAGACCGAGCGGGCCCTGCAGGCAGCGCTGGACAAACGCCTTGAATTTGGCATGGCCGACGCGGCTGGTGTGGTCAATGCATCGGTGGCGCATTTTTCGCAGCAATGTCCCGGTTTTAAGGGCTTGACGGAACCGCAGGAGGCCTTGAGCCAAAGTACGGGCAATCTGCAAATCTTTCGCGACGCCGCGGTGGCTCTGGGTCGCGCCAGCGCGCCGACTTTTTCCGCCAAGGGTGTCGAGCTGGAGCACGCCTTGAACCAGGCTTCGGGGCAACCGGACCTGCAAGCCGCACTGGCCGCCTTGCTGACCAAGGACAGCACAGCGCGCAAATTTGGCGAAAAAATTGCCCATATCGAACGGGTGCGCGAGGCGCAGGCGCTCGCACTTCGCATCCAGCAGGCTTTGCACCAGCATGGCGCCTGGCTTTACCAGCAGCGCATGGCGCGATTGAGCCGCTTGTTGATTGAAGAGTTTGCCGCGCTGAAACGCGAGCGCGGCTGGGTTGACATGAACGACGTCGAACGCGCCGCCAGCCTGATGTTGTCAGACACGGTGTTGTCCGGCTGGCTGCAGCAGCGCCTCGACGCCAGTATCCGTCACGTGTTGGTTGACGAATTCCAGGACACCAGCCCCCTGCAATGGCAGGCCCTGTTCGCCTGGCTGTCCGGGTACGGCGGCAGTGGCGCGGGTGCGGCGCCCAGCGTGTTCATGGTGGGCGACCCCAAGCAGAGCATTTACCGGTTTCGCCGGGCCGAGCCGCAGGTCTTCAAAGCGGCGAAGGTTTTTGTGCAAGAGGGCTTGGGCGGCGATCTGCTCAGTTGCGACCACACCCGGCGCAACGCGCTGGCGGTGGTGCACACCGTCAATCACGTGATGCAGGCGGCCATGCGCGGTGACGTTGCGGGTGATGTGTATGACGGTTACCGCAACCACACCACCAGTTCAACACAGGAAGGTGACGTACTGCGATTGCCGCCCATCAGCCGCTCTTCGGGCGGTCTGGGGTCGCCGGAACTGGCACCGGGCGCCTGGCGCGACACGCTGTCAATGCCGCAAACCGAGGCGGAAGAAACCTTGAAGGAGCGGGAAGCGCGCCAGGCCGCCCGCTGGATTTGGGCACAGGTTGCGCGGGGCGTGTTGCCAAAAGACATCCTGGTTTTGTCGCGGCGCAGGGCCAGTCTCGGGCCGCTGCACGAGGCCCTGCGGGCACTGCAAATTCCCTCGCAGATCGGCGAGAAGACGGCCTTGATCG
>JANLVQ010000323.1:0-5387 GCA_031364085.1 Chitinophagaceae bacterium | reverse complement strand
ATTGTAATGCTTAGAGATCGTTTAAGAGTGCTTGAACAAAATATAAACAACAATAAAAAATTAACCGACGAAGAAAAAGTAAATCTACAACAATATATTACCCGATGTTATGGCTCTTTAACAACATTCAATGTGTTGTTTAAAAATAAAGAAGATTGGTTTGTGGGAGATAAAAGTAGTAAAGAAGATTAGTATTTATTTTCTATAAATAGTTGTTGGTGCAGCTTGTGCCTCAGCATACAAAACAATATCGGCTATTGTAACATTTTTTGGTGCTTGAATGGCATACAATATAGCATCTGCAACATCTTCAGGTTGAATGGGGTTAAAGCCTTCATATACTTTTTTTGCTCTTTCTGCATCGCCTTTAAATCGAACTACAGAAAAATTTGTTTCAACTGCTCCTGGTGCAATATTGGTAACTTTTATTCCATATTGAGTTAAATCTAAACGCATGCCTTCGCTAATAGCTTCTACAGCTTTTTTACTAGCACAATACACAGCACCATTTTGATAAGTATATTTTCCTGCAACAGAACTAATATTAACAATATGACCTTGTTTTCTTTCAACCATTAATGGCATGATGAATTTAGAAACATATAACAATCCTTTTACATTGCCATCAATCATCATATCCCAATCTTCTACATCACCATTTTCAATAGAGGACAACCCATGTGCATTACCTGCACAATTCACTAAAATATCAATCTGTTTCCATTCAGCACTCAAACTATTGATAGAAGATTTTACTGTTTCTTTATCTCTAACATCAAAATTTAAAGTGGTAACTTTTACAAAAGATGATAATTCTTTTTCGATTTTTTCTAATTGTTTTTTATTTCTTCCGCAAAGAATTAAATCGATACCATTTGCTGCAAATATTTTAGCAGTAGCATAACCAATGCCAGATGTAGCACCAGTGATAAAAGCAATTTTCGGCATTTTAATAAATTAATTTTAAAGCAATAGCAAAAACACCCCAAATTACTGTAGTTATAAAAATTCCTTTGGCTGTATGATCTTTGTTTTTATTAAGAAAAATGGTGAAGATGATGGCATTTACTAATAATGAAAATGATATCATACTAGTTAAAATTGTTTTTTGAACTGCTAAAGCAGTGATAAAAAAATTTAAAGAGTAAATACTAAATTTCCAATAATAAAATCCTAGCATACCTAAAAAAGGGCTTAATACTCCCACAACCAATCCATATTTTAAATTGTCTTTAAACATTAGAATTTCCAGTTTTCCATTTCTTATTTAATAATATAGTTAGTTAAATCAAACTGAACAGGAACAACACTTACGTAATTATTTTCAAGTGCCCAAACATCTGTTTCTTTTGATTTATCAAAGTTTACAAACTTACCAGTTAACCAATAATATTTTTTGCCATGAGGGTCGGATCGTTTCATAAATTTCTCTTCATACTTTGCATACGCTTGTTTACAAACTTTAATTCCTTTTATTTTTTCGTAAGGAATTGAAGGTATGTTTACGTTAAGTAATAAATGTTTATCAACTTTCTTATGCCTCAAAATTTCTGCAACAATTTTTGTTACAATTTTTTTTGAAGGTTCAAAATCTGCAGTCATTCTGTAGTCTAATAAAGAAAACCCAACAGAAGGAATACTTTCAATAGAAGCTTCCATGGCAGCACTCATAGTACCACTATAAATTACATTAATGCTATGGTTTGCACCATGATTAATACCACTTAAACAAATATCTGGTTTTCGATGCAAAATTTTATCTACAGCAAGTTTTACACAATCAACAGGAGTTCCATTTGTGGTGTACGCCTCAACCCCATCAATTAATTGTACTTGCTCTAAACGAAGTGGTTTATTTATGGTAATTGCATGCCCCATTCCACTTTGAGGTTGATCTGGTGCAACTACTACTACCCTTCCAAATGGCATGGCTGCTTCAACTAATGCTTTTATTCCTGGAGCAAAAACACTATCATCATTTACAACTAAAATAATTTTTTCGTCTTTCTTATTTTTCTTTGTCATCACTGCAAAATAACATAGTAAAAGGATTAGAAGCTAAAAACATGTAATTATTTACTCACCATTTTTATCACAGGTATAATCATTTCTTCTAAACTAATTCCACCATGCTGAAAAGTGTTTTTATAATAGTTTACAAAATGATTGTAATTATTGGGGTAGCATAAGAAATCATCATCTTTTGCAAATATGAAAGAAGAATTTACAGTTGGCACAGGCAATCCAGCTTCACGAGGATCTTTAAAGGCCAAAACAGTTTTTGGATCGTAGTTTAAATTTCTGCCATGCTTGTAACGCAAGTTTGTGGTAGTTTGTTTATCGCCAATAACTTTTTGAGGATTATTTACACGCATAGTTCCATGATCTGTTGCCACTATTAATCGAATATTTTTATCAGCAATTTTTTTAAGGGCTTGGTGTAAGGCACTATGTTCGAACCAACTTTTTGTAACACTTCTATAACTTGCTTCATCACCTGCTAACTCTTTCAACACTTCCATTTCAGTTCTTGCATGGCTCAGCATATCAACAAAATTGTAAACAATTACGTTTAAGTCGTTCGTTAATAAATTATGAATATTGTTCACTAATTGTTGCCCATCATTATGATGCAAAACTTTAGTATAACTTGCTTTTATATCATTCTTTTTAAAGTGTTCAAGTTGTGATCTAAAGAAAAATTCTTCATATAAATTCTTACCTCCTTCCTCTTCATCATTTTTCCATTCTGTAGGGAAATATTTTTCAATTTCAATAGGAAGTAATCCGCTGAAAATAGCATTCCGACTGTATTGTGTGGCTGTAGGTAAAATAGAATAAAATGTTTCTTCTTCTAAAATTCTAAAGCTTTCAGCAAAAATGGGTTGAATAGCTTTCCATTGATCGTATCGCAAATTATCTATCAAAATAAAAAATGTGGGTATTCCTTTTTCTACATGTGGTAAAACTTTATACTGAAATAAAGTATGACTCATAATGGGCACATCAACAGCTTTTGGATTCATCCATTTTACATAATTTTTACTGATGAATTTAAAAAACTCTGTGTTAGCTTCTTTCTTTTGATTGGCCAAAATTTCTTGCATTTCTGGGCTATCACTTTTCTCCATTTCCAATTCCCAGTACACTAACTTTTTATAAATATCCATCCAACCATTATAATCTGGATTATCATTTAAGGCCATAAACAATTCTCGAAATTGTTGCTGGTAACTTGACGTAGTTTTTTCTGCCACCAATCTTTTATTATCAATAATTTTTTTTAGACTTAGTAAAACCTGATTGGGATTTACAGGCTTTAACAAATAATCACTGATTTGGCTTCCAATAGCCTCATCCATTAATGTTTCAGTTTCATTTTTAGTGATCAAAACAATAGGTATTTGCTGATTGATTTCTTTTATTTTAGATAAGGTTTCTAATCCAGAAATACCAGGCATAGATTCATCCAATAAAACCACATCAACATAATTTTCTTTAACAAACTCAATCCCTTCAAATCCATTTGTAAATGTTACTACTGCATAACCCTTACTTTCTAAAAACATTTTTTGAGATTGCAGACTTTCAATTTCATCATCAATCCAAACTATTGTTGCTATTGCCATTACTAATTTTTTTAATAATAAGAAAAATAAACTTTAGTTAACTTTTAAACAAACCAATAAACTAAAATTAAAAGTAGAAATGTTTCAAATAATGTAGTAATTCTTGAGTAATCAAATATATTGATGAAGAGAAATTATTAAATACCAAAAATTAAATTTTAACAAAGTATACATTAATTTAACTGAGGATCTAATGGGTAATTAATTAAATTTTTAAATTCTCCACCCATTTCTTTCAACACATCTTTCCAAAGCATTTCATTATTTAAATGAAAAATAAAATTCTTATTGGCTTGGTGTAATATCCAACTTTTCTGATCAATTTCGGCATCCAACTGACCCTCTGACCAACCTGAGTAACCAATATAAAATCTTAGATCTCTTGGAGAAATTAAGCCAGAAGTAATACCTACTAAAGCCTGACCAAAATCTCCACCCCAAAAAATAGTATCAATTATTGGCAATCCACCTTCAATTAAATCAGGTTTAGTATGGATAAAATGCAATGAGTCTAACTGTACTGGGCCACCATAATACACTGGAAAATGAACATGCTCAATACCTTCAACAAAATCGCTAAAATTTTTATTGTGTTTTTTGTTTAAAATAAAACCAACAGTTCCCTCACTATGATGGTCACAAATTAAAACTACTGAACGTAAAAAATTAGGATCTTTTAAAAAAGGGTCTGATATTAATAATGTTCCAGTCTCAATACTTTGCATATCATCAAATTTAATAAAATCGAATTAAAATAAACAAGTTAAAATCTATCTAAATTTTTTTCACAAGTTATACTGAGAACTAATGTAATTATATTTGCTTTAATGAGGAAAATTTTACCCGTAATTATTATTCTTATTGGATTGTCTTTAATTGGACTAATTGTTCTACAAGGCTCATGGCTCAATAATTTGGTACAATTAAGAGCAGCACAAATTTCTACTAAAATAAATGAAGCCTCATCTGGCGTTGTTTTAGATTTAAGTAAAACCGTTTATGGTAATCATTCCAACAAAATTCCTCGGAGACTAAAAGGTTTAAGTTTTGGTAACGACATGTTCAATATTCTTAAACCAAAAATGGTGAGTGAACAGTTTTCATTACAAGACATTAAAACCAAAATATCGAATGCCTTTAAAGATGAAGAATTAAAAAATATAAAATTTGATTTTGCTATCATTAGTAGTAATAATGAATACGAAATGCAAACCCCAAATTTTGAACAAAGCTTTTTCGATACCTCATCAAACAAACCTTTTATTTTTCCCATTTTTCCTGGTGAAGGCACCGATTTCGAAGGATTAAATATTGCCGAACATTTAGTTATTGTTGTTCCAAATTTTAGTAAACAGGTTTGGGGTACTTTAACTTGGATTGTATTAGGTAGTGGAATCTTTTCTATCATCATATTTGCAGCTTTTTTTATTACTGTTAAAACATTGATTAATCAGAAAAAAATTAGTGAAATCAAAAGTGATTTTATTAATAATATGACACATGAATTTAAAACACCTATTGCCACCATTTCATTAGCGGTTGATGCCATAAAAAATCAGAAAGTTTTAAATGATCCTGAAAAATTACAATACTTTACCGGAATTATTAAAGTTGAAAATACCCGAATGAACAAGCATGTAGAAACCATTTTACAAGCTGCTTTATTAGAAAAACGCGAGTTAGAACTTGACCTTAAACTCATTAGTGCAAATATTATTATTGCTTCGGTAGTTGATAATTTTCAGTTACAACTTTCAG